>JBAULD010000022.1:0-4634 GCA_049578005.1 Polyangiaceae bacterium | reverse complement strand
CGCCGTGCTCGCGACACGCGCATCGATGCCCGAGCGGTTCGCTTGGGCGCCGGGCCTCAACGCTCCTGCGCTGAGCGAGCGCGTGGATCCCGACGCGCTCACGCACGCACGGACGCTTGACCTCGTCCGGCTCGATCGCGTGACGCTCCTCGGGCCCGCAGCCTCCGGCAAGAGCTCTCTCGCGGTGGCCCTCGCATCCGCCTGGACGGCCGTGAACGCGCTGCCCTCGGCTTTCGTGGCGGCCGCAGACCTCGGGGTCGCCCGCCAGCAGCACGGTCTAGGCGCGGGCGAGGCAGCGCTCGTGCGACAGGCCATGTGCGCGGCTTTGATCATTCTGGACGACCTCGGAGTCGAGCCGGAAATCGGCGCACCCGCAGTGGCCCACGTTCTTCATCACCGGTACGACGGCGAGCGACCGACGATTATCACTACCGGGCTCACCGTCGAGCAACTTGCGAAGCGTTACGGCGCTGGGGTGGCGCGTCGTCTTCTCGAAACGGCCGGTGGAGCGGTCGTGCTGAAGTTGAGCGCACGCCGCGATCGGAGGGCGCCGAAAGGACCGCCGGTTGGATAAACCGAGTACGTCTGCGTCGGCGCGCGCTTCCGCGGAGAGTGCACGGCGAACGAGCGACTTTCTGCTGGGGCGAAAGGCATGTCGGAGCCTGAGCGCGCATTGAGGGGTCTTCTCCGCTTGCTTGCACGACGCGCAGAGGCTTCGCCGCAGCGTCGTACGCCCTCGACGCGAGTAATCTCGTCGAACTGCTACGTTTCTTGACGAAAATGCCTCAGCCATCCCCTTGCAAGGTCTGCGGCCACCCGGTCTTCAACGCCAAAAACCACGACGTTCCGGCCGCGAGAGCCGCCAGGATGTTCCCCGCCATGATCTGCAAATGCGGAAAGCCCGCCCGCGTCCGCTGCTTCAACGGCGTTGGGACGTACTGGGTGGAGTGCGAGGACGGGCATGGACGCGGCCGGCCGGCGTAGGATCTGCGCATTTGGTCGAGGAGTGCCGGCGGGTCGACTTGGGACAAAAAGCCGTTCGGCCGTGTGGACACACTCGTCAACATCGCAGGCCTCTACATCGGGAAGCCCTCTCGACTACACGCAGCAGGACTTCGCGCTCTCCGCGGTAACGCTGAGCCATCGTGTGCCAATCCATGACCCGCGGAGCACACCGCGGCTTCCGCCGGAAGCATCCCCCAAGCGCGAGGTCGATGCGCCGTCGCTCCGGGCCCGAGGCAACGCGCATGGTGATGCTCTTGCACCGCGTGAGCTCTATCGCACCTGCCGTTGTCCTCGTTTCGCTTTGCGGTTCGGAAGCCCGAATGAAATTCGCCGTCGCGCGTGCTGTCTGTTCGGTCGTCGCTGCTGCTGCAGCGTTCCACTCCCTCGGTCGCTCGGGGGGCGGCGCCCTGCCCAGCCTTCCTACGTCGGAGACGCCTCGATGCAGGGAGATCGGGCACCGGTGCCGGGGCGGGGAACATCTAGTTCATAGCCTTATCCTATCACCGTTGAGCTACCAGGAAGGGATCCGTGGAGAGTCGTATCTGCCGCTCGCGCGATCCCCAATCCTCGTGATGCTGCGGAGGCGTTTCAGCGCAGCCGCCTCGATCTGGCGAACGCGCTCGCGAGACAAGCCGAAGCCATCACCAATGTCGGCCAGCGTCCGGCCCTCGACGAAACGCTCTCGCAGGATCTCCGCCTCTCGAGGCGTCAATGTCTCCACCAAACGCCGCGCCTCCAATGCCTCTTCGCGCGCATCGACATGGTCAAAGGGCGACGGCCCGTTGCGGTCGGGAAGTGCCTCCACGAAGGTGCTCTCATGATGGGTGTCGAGGGGTTCGTCGAGCGAATGCGGCTCGACCGACCGCGCCGCGAGCGCTCGGACGACATGCTCGATCGGCAGGCTGGTTGCAGCGGCCAGTTCCGACGGGGTCGGTTCGCGGCCGAACTCCATGACGAAGGTGGCGGCCGCCGCCCCGATGCGGGACTGGATATCGTGCAAGTGCACGGGGATGCGGATCGCTGCACCGGTGTTCTGGAGAGCGCGCCGGATCCCTTCGCGGATCCACCAGGAACCATAGGTGGAGAACCGCGTTCCATGCGCGGGATCGAACCGATCGACGGCCGCCATCAGACTGAGATTGCCATCCTGGATCAGGTCAGCCAACGGCGTGCCGCGGTTCGCAAAGCGCTTTGCGATGCTCACGACGAGACGCAGATTCGCCTCAACCATCCGCAGCTTGGCGCGCCGGACGTGCTCTCGCGCTTCGAGGATTCGAGCGTCGTCAGCGCCGCTGCGCTCTAGCTCAGATACTTTGCCGGTCGCGCTGACAATCTCGTGAGCCAGGGCTCGCTCCTCGTCGGCCGACAGCGGCGGGCGGCTTGCGAGGCCTCGAAAGTAGGCGTCTAGTACTGGGCTGTTCATCATGGACACCATCGGAAAGCCAAATTGGAAAAGCGGCTATGTGAGCCTGAAAACTCTAGTCGCACAGGCCAATACGGAGCTATTGCGCCGTGGTCGCGCGAAGCATCGTGACGTCGAGCTGAGACAAGGGGACTTTGACCGCTCGGTACGATTGGTTGCCGCTCGGGCTGAACGCAACGTCGAACACGTCGGCCCCGTTGGCATCGATCTCCGTGAGCACCGTTTGGCCCGTCGGCAAAAAGCCCCAGCCGATGACGCTGTGGCCATCGGCGTACCGGCGGAAGCTGCCCTCCGCTTCGCTCTGCGTCGCGCCCAAGAACTGAAATACGAGGGTAGCGGTCTTGGCCGTGTGATCGATGGCGTACTCGACGCCGCGCGCGAGGCCCGGGCTGGCGCCATGATCGTCGAACAGCGTCAGGTCACCGTTCGGCAAAAACCGCGCGTCGTGCTGCGTGCTGAATGTCCCCTCTGGGTCATTCACGACTTGTATGAATGTGGCGCCGTCCTTGTTGAACGATGCGCCGCCGAGCTTCCACTCCACCGTACCCGTGGCCCGGTTGATGTAAAATACGGCATTAGCGTGTCGCATCGAAAGGAGCAGATTGCCGCTCGCGTCGACCTCGATTGAGTTGCAGTGGAACACGTCGTCCACCGTGATGCCGTTCACGGTGTTCGTGGCCGGCTCGAGAGACTCTTGCTTCGGGTCCACGTGGTCCGTAGCAAGCCACGACCAGACAACCTGGCCGGTCGGATCGATCTCCTGAATCTCGCAGTTCGCGATCGTCTCGTTGCTGCCGAAGGTTTGGAGACCGGTGAGGTCGACGCCGCTTTGAAATGGGTAGGTCAGGAGCATGTGATCGCCGTTCGCAAGCAGACGGAGCTCGTGCGCGTCCGTGGGAGAGCCTACCGTTTGCACGGTGTCCATCGCCAATGTGCTAATGGAATGAATCTCGAAGCGGGTGGCGGAACTCGTTCCGAACGCTCCCGTCGAATTCGGAACGAACGAGATCGTGTTGGACGTGACCGAATCCACATTCAAGACGGTCGGCCCCCGCTCGTACCAGACTGGCGTCCCGTTGGTGTCGAGCACGAACGCGTAGGTCGCGCTGTTGACCAGATACCAGCCGGGTGTCGGGACGCCACCGCCATTGCCCTTTGTCACCGTGATGACTGGCGCGTCCGACGGCAAGCACCGGATCCAATAGGTGTCTCGCACGGAAGCAAGCTGGTCCTCGGTCAGGCTTAAGGGAGTCGAAACGCTCCCGGTCGCATCGGTGACGGTGAGCGTGAGCTCATTCGTTCCGCTCGAACACCGCACGTAGTAATCATGAATACTAGGGTCGAAGCTTGGCGTGAGGACCAGGGGGCTTACCGAGACGGCAAGGACGCTGGAGGGCCCATCCCCTCCGACGAGCACCGTACCTCCGGCGGTTTGCCCTGGTGCGCTTGGGATTGCGGCTGAAGTGCAGCCAAAACTTGCAGCTGCGATCGCGCAGAATGAAGAGATGGCGGCGGCAGCTTTGGTCACTGGGAACGCATCTCGAACGATTGCGGCGGGTGTGCGCTCCAGTCGCGCCGCGATTGTCGAGCGAAGGACAGGAGCTTCCGTCGCCGTCAAAGGTGCGGTGGCGATATTCATCGGTCTGGGCCTTTCGTGCGCGGCAGATCAACTGAGACTCTTGAAAGCAATATTTGGTTTGCCGCCGGTGTTCGCCGCTGCGCCAGAAGACATGTGCAAGCCAGACGACTAGTGGCAAAGACCGTCGACGCACGTTTCGGGCGCTACGCAAGTCGTGCCGCACGTTCCGCAGTTGTTGTTGTCCGTCATCAGACTCGTACACGTTCCGGCGCAGTTGGTGAACGGAGCCAGACACGCGCACGAACCGTTCTGGCACTGCAGGTTGCCATTGCAGCTCGCCCCACAGAAGCCGCAGTTGGTCTTGCTGCTGGTGATGTCGGCGCACACGCCGCCGCCCGCGCCTGCCCCGGGACCTCCGCCGCCTGGCAGGCCCGCGCCTCCCGCCGGTCCACCGCCTCCGACGCATTCAGTGGCCGGGGCTACGCACTCGAGCACGCAGGTGCCACCCGAGCAGAGTGGGGCCGATGCCGGACAGGCGTTGCCGCACGCCCCGCAGTTGGTGTTGCTCGAGTCGAGATAGACGCAATTGCCGAGACCTCCGCGGCCCCCAGCGCACTGTGTTTCGCC
>JBAULD010000021.1:0-3061 GCA_049578005.1 Polyangiaceae bacterium | reverse complement strand
GGCAAAGGGCTTGGAAATCTGCGCGTCCATTCCGACCGTCGTCAGAAAGAACTTCGACGATCCCTCCAGCGTACGAACGCCCCCGCCGATCGCGACGTCGGGCAGAGATCCCAAGACGCCGGTTCGGTAGCCCTCGAGGAGCGCCCAGTGCAAATCCGCCCCGCCGACCCAGAGCGACGTGTTCGCGACGAATCCGACGACGCCCGCGACCTCCAGTCCGAAGGGAAGGCCTTTACGGACGTCGAGCGCATAGATTTGAAGGAAAGAGTCGGGATTCTTGTTGACCACCGAGAACTGGTGGGTACTCGGATCGACGGGCCCCTGCGTTCCCGCGTGCCAGTATTGCGTCCCCGTGGCGTCGACCGCGTCCGCATTGATGTGGGCGAAGCTCGCCTCGACGCTCAGCGCGAAGCCGCCGAACCCCGTCGTGCGCGCCGGATGAAACGCGCTCGGGGCGAGGGCGTAACCCAGCTCGCTCATCAAGTTGGCCCAGGCGACGTTGTTCGGAAGGCACGCGAAGGCGTTGGGCGATAGCCCCGGATGGGCATCGATGAAGGCCTGGGGGTTTTGTGCAATCGTCTGGCACGAAGTGCCGCCCGGCAGGTTTTTCGGCTCGAGAAAGAGCCGCTCTGGAGCCAGGTCCATGTCCGCGCCGCGAGCGGAGCGCGGAATGGACAATCCGGCCAGGGACGCGACGGCGAGGGCGACCTTCCAAGTGCGGCGCAAGAGGGCTCCCGTGCGTGGCTTCCGGACCGCGAGGCTACGGTTTGCTCGCGGTGAGCGTCAAGCTCGTGTCCTTATGCCTTCCCATGTGCCATGTCTGCGCACGCCATGCCGCGCACGTCCTCGTCGACCCCGCGCCTTCGCGCCAAACCGCTGCCCCGGCCTTTGCATGTCGTCCTGGTCGAGCCCGAGATTCCCCCGAACACGGGTAACGTCGCACGGCTCTGTGCGGCGGTGGGCTCGCCCATGCACTTGGTGGGCACCCTCGGATTCCGAATCGACGAACACAGCGTTCGGCGCGCCGGCGTCGACTACTGGCATCTCGTGGATGTTCGCCAGCACGCGGACTTCGACTCGTTCTTGACCGCCTGGCACACCTCCGAAGTGCAAGGCAACGTGCATCTCTTCAGCGCGACCGCGACCGCCAGCTACCTCGACGCCCGTTATGCCCCGGGCGACGCGCTCATCTTCGGCAAAGAAAGCGTCGGCCTCCCCGAGCAGCTCCTCGAGCGCTTTCCGGACCGAGTCGTGGGCATCCCTACCATCGGCGCGGTCCGATCGCTGAATCTCGCCAACGCGGTGGGAATCGCACTCTACGAGGCCCTCCGACAACTCGGCGTGCTCGCCGACACGTTCGTTGGTTGAATGAACGAAGCGGCGTCTACGGGCAGGTGAGGGGGGCGGTCGACGGAATCCAAGTCGGCAGGGCAAAGCCGGTGGCCGACATGAGCGTTCCCGGATGCGCCGTGTGGCCTGCGGTTGTGGTCGAGTCGGCTGCGGTCATCCCCGTGGTCTCGTCGAACTTCCAGTAGCCGACCAAGCCCGTCTCATTTCCCACGAGGGTCTTGTGCATCGTGCTCGTGATGTCGGCCGCCGTCCGCGCGATGTTCCACACCCGGAACTCGTCGATGTTCCCGTTGAAATACGCCCCACGCGGATTCCCGCCGATGGTGAGGAGGGTTCGGTCGGTAGCCAGCATTCCGCCGCCCGCTTTCGTTGCTTCCAGTGCGCCGTTGACGAAAGCCTGCACGGCCGTTCCATTCCACGACAGGGCGAAATGAATCCACTGGGCCGTGCCCGGGTTCGTAATGCCGCTTGGCTGATTGTCGTTGTCGAAGGTTCCGTTCGTATACGGGTCGATCGTGCCCATCGTCGCCGTCTGATTGGTGCCGAAGTCGAAGCCGAAGCCGCCGTTGGTGACGGCCTGGTCTCCGTATTCGAACATCGTATTCGAATCACCCTTCCAACTGGTGGGGAGCACGTAAGCCCACCATTCGACGGTGCGAAGGGTGTTGCCGAGGGGCAGGTCGCTCGCCAAGTCCGCCATCACTCGCTGCGCGGCGGGGTCGTTGGCCGTGGGGACGTTGAGGTTGAAGGAGATGGCCATCCCCGCGCAATTGCCGCCGTCAGAGCCGCCGCCTTCTGCGGTTCCGCCTTCGGCGGTTCCGCCCTCCGAGCCGCCGCCGTCGCCTGTTCCGAGGCTGCCGCTGCTAGAGCCGCTGCCACTGGAACTGCCGCTGCCTCCGGAGCTACCGCTACTGGAGCTGCTTCCCCCGGAACCGCTGCTGCCACTGGAACCGCTGCTGCTAGATCCCGCGCCGCTGGAGCTCGAGCCACTGGAACTGCCGCTGCTAGAGCCGGTGCCGCTGGAACCGCTGCTGCTAGAGCCCGTGCCGTTGGCGCCGGTGCCGCTGCTGCTCGAACCATTGCCGCTGGAACCGCCGCTCGAGCCGGTGTTGCCACCGCTCCCCGAGCTGGAACCGCTGCTACTACTACTGCCGCTACCGGGAGTGGGACCGGTCGACGAGCTGGTTCCACATGACGCGGACGAGGCAAGAGCTGAAACGGCAAGGACGGCCAACGCTACTGAACTACGTTCCCTCGACATGGATATTCACCTTCCGAAAGGACGATCGAAGCCGAATCGAGGACCTGCGTGGATGCCCAACGAGCCCGCTGGACCTCCAAGCGAAAAACCATTCGGTGAGACGGCGCGAAGAAAACCGGGGCGCAGTATGCCGTCTTCTCGGCGCCAATGCCAACACGAACCGTTTGCCGGTCTTTCCCCCCACGCGCACGCGCCGCGTCAGGAGGGCGAGGCCATTCTTTACTCGCCTGGCGTAGTCGGATAGAGCAAGCACCATCTCGGAGAGAAGGGCGAGGCCCCCAATGCGAGCGAGAGCGAAACAATGACCGCGGCGAAGCGCATTCTCGTGACCGGCGCTACCGGGAAAGTCGGCCGCGCGTTCATCGAACGTTTTCTTGCCGACGCCAGATTCGGCGCATTCACCGTTCGGGCCCTTTGTCACAACCGCAAGCTCGACCCGCATCCGCGCCT
>JBAULD010000020.1:0-9004 GCA_049578005.1 Polyangiaceae bacterium | reverse complement strand
CCTCGACTTCGGGGTCGTAGCCGGGCACCCCGGGCGGCACGAGCTGCGTCAGCACCGTGATGTACCCGGGCTTGATCGCCTTGTAATGCTCGCGGTCGATCGCGGCCGCCACGGCCCGCCGAACTTCGATGTTGTCGAAGGGCGGGATGCGCGTGTTCATCGATTCACCGAGAACGCTTCGGTCGGTCTCGGTGCTGCCGAGGTCTTTCCAGCGCGGGTCGGCCGCGAAGCGCGCTTGGTCAGCCTGGGTCATGTCGCGCAAGATGTCGAGCTGCCCGTCTTCGAAGCGAAAGCGCTGCGCGGCGACCTGCATGTTGCAAGTCCACTCGACCGCGTCGAGATACGGTCGCCCCGGCCGGAAGTACGCGTCGTGGCGCACGAGGCGCAGGCGCGTCCCGCGTTGCCAGTCGCCGGGACGGAGCTCGAAGGGCCCCGCGCCGCACGGAAGCCACGTATCGACGTAGCGATCCCCGGCTGTCTTGCACACGGGCCGCAACGTAGGCATCGCCAGCACCGGCAGAAAGGTAGCGTCGGGCTCCACGAGACGGAAGGCGACGACATAGCGGCCCTCGACGGCGACACCGCTCAACTGGTCCGCGCGCCCGGAGGCGAAGGCATCGTAGCCGTCGATGTTCTTGAAGTAGCTCGCGTTGGGGTCCGGGGTCGTCGGGTGGAGCGCCCGCTCGGCCGAACGCTTGACGTCGTCCGCGGTGAGCTCCTCGCCGTCGTGCATCCGGACGCCGGCGCGAAGGGTGAAACGGTACGTCCTTCCTCCGTCGGCGACGTCCCAGTGGTCCGCGAGGTCGGCCACGGGGCGTCCCTCGTCGTCGAAGTCGACCAGACCCGCGAACAAGAGGTGCATCGCTTGGAGCGCGTACCCATCGCTGGGCCCCGCCGGATCGAGGTTTCGGATGTCCTGAAACCAGGCGAGGTGCAGCGTTCCTCCGCGCCGTGGCGAGGCGTCCGACGTGCGTCCCGCGGCGATCGGCGCTTCGAGCCGCTCGCGGCATCCGATCGTGCCGCCGGCGAGGAGCGCGGCCGCGCAGGCGACCGCTTCAGGCCTGATGGGGGTCCAGCGCATCGCGCAATCCTTCGCCGAGCATATTGAAGCCCCACACGGCAAGGACGATTGCGACGCCTGGCGACGCGACGAGCCACGGAGCGCCGACGTACGAGTCCTGGCCTTCGAACAGCATCCGTCCCCAGGTCGGCGTGGGAGGAGCGATGCCGACGCCCAGGTACGAAAGGACGCTATCGGCCACGATCATTTGTCCGGCGAGGATCGTCGCGCTGACGATGAGCGGCCCGGCCACATTGGGAAGGACGTGCGAAAACAGAATGGCGGTCGTCGACTGTCCGAGGGCGCGCGCGGCGAGGACATACTCGTGCGACCGCACCTGCATCGTCTTGGCGCGGAGGACGCGCGCAATCCCGAGCCAGCTCGTGACCCCGAGGGTCACGAAGATCGTGATTGCGGACGAGTGGTCGAGCGCCGCTCCGATCGCCATGACCAGCAATAGAAACGGAAAGGCCAGAAGGACATCGACCAAGCGCATGAGCCATCCGTCGATGTCCAGCCGTGGCCCCGCAAAGCGCCGGATGGCCACAGCAGCGGTCCCGGCGGCGAGTCCGAGCGCCGCCAACCGTGGCCGTCCCGCCGCCAGGGCAGCACCCGCAGCGCAGAGACCTGCAAGGATGGGCCATGGCACACGCGAGCGACCGCCCTCGTGCCAGCCCGCGACGATTCCCACGACCGCGCCGATGCAGCTTGCGATGGCTGTGGCCCCGACGCAGATGAGCAGCGAGAGCCGGCCGGCGTAGGCGAGGCGCGCGAGGACGTCCCGGAACAGCCGGTCGGTGCCGAGGAGGAAGACGGCGTTCGGTCCGACCGGAGCCCCGTCGGGAGAGATGCCGCGGACAAAGTCGCTCTCGAGCGGATCGTGAGACACGATCGCCGGCCCGATCGACGCAAACGCAACGAGTGCGAAAACGATCGTAGCCCCCGCGACCGCCGTCGGGTTCTTCAAGAAACGCGAGCGCGCCCGCGCTGGCATGCGCTCAGGCCCCCTTGCTGCTCACCAGGAACGCAGTCACCGCGTTCGCAAACGCCTCCGAACACTCCTCGGGCGGAGATGGCCCGCAGTCGAACACTTCGAACCGTGCGCCACCGAGCTCGCGCGCCAGCCTGCGTCCGTGCTCGACCGGCGAGGCCCGGTTCGCGCGCCCCCACGCGATGAGCGCCGGGGCCGTGATTCGCGGCACGCTCGCTGTGAGCGAACGCGTATCGAGCATCGAACACATCGTGGCGTAAGCCGCTTCGCGAGCAGCCGGGGAGTCGAAGAGCTCGAAGAGGCGGTCGACGCGGCTGGACGCCGGGCCGCCTTCGGCCGGGCGCGTATCGCCGAGAAATCGACTGCGGAAGAGAGTCCGCCCGTAGAGTTGCTTGAAGACGAGCGGTCCGACGACCGGCAGACTGGCGATGCGAGACAAAGCGTCGGGCCGTTGCGGGTACACGAGCGGATTGACGAGCACCAACTTGTTCACGATGTGAGCGTACGCCGCGGCGAGCGTGAGCGTGACCGCGCCGCCCATGGCGTGACCGCACAGCGAGACGCGCCCCAGATCGAGAGCCGCAATGAGGTCGACGAGCGATTCGGAGAAGCCCTCGAAATCGTAGCGGTAGCGGCTCGGCGGCGGCTTCTCGCTCTCTCCGAATCCGGGCAGGTCGGGCACGATGACATGGAAATTTTCGGCCAACCTGGGCAGCACGTCGTCCCAGGCCACACGGCTCGCCAGGTAATCGTGCACCAAAACGAGCGGCGGACCGCTTCCTGCCTCGACGAACCGAATGCGTGCGCCGCGGGCGGCGACGTCGCGTACCATCGGCTTTCGTGGGTCGCGACGCTCGGGCGTCATGGCCCGTGGCGTAGCACGCTCGTCTGTCCGCGGCCTGCGGCCTTCCGAGGCATCGCGCGATGGCTTGCGCGTTGCGTGCCTTTGGACGACTTGCAGTCGACCCGGGCATCGATCAGAATGCGGCGCATGGAAAAAGCGCTTCGCTGTACTGTCTGCACCTGGCGTGGCACCTGGGCCGAAGCGTCGGCCACGCGCGTCCAGCCGGTCGAGCTGCCGAACATCCTCATGGAAGTGCAGCGCGGCTACGAAGAGAAGCAGGCGGAAGAGGAGCAGCTCGGCGGGCACCGCCTTCCCGCGTGTCCCCAGTGCGGCCACCATACGGTGCCGGTCAAGCTGCACCGCAGCCACGCCGCCGCCTGAGGCGGACACCATCGAGGCGCTCAAGCCCGCCGCGCGCGCGCCGTTCTTCGGGGATGTGACGCAATTCGCTGACTTTCTGGACGCTGCCCTCGAAGCTCCGGCCGAGCCTCGCAACGAGACGCCGTTCGAACAGTCGTTGCGGGTGTTTGAATGTGCGCTGGCGACGTTTGCGGACGCCGACGCGGCCTCGCCCACCTCCGCCTGGGCGCGCGAATTGGGTATCGAGGGGACCTGCACCGTGGAGGACGTCAAACGCGCTTTTCGTCGCCTCGCCTTCGCCACCCACCCCGACCGTCCGGGCGGTTCGCACGAAGCCTTTCTCCGAGCAAAAGCTCTTCTCGACGAGGCCCTCACGTCGCCCAAGCCCGTGCGAAAGCCTGAACGCGTCGCCGCCCGTTACGCCCAGCCCAAAGCCGCTCCATCCGCCCGGGTTCATTCCACCTACGCATAGGTGCGGGGATAGGTGGCACCCCGGGGTACACGGGGGGCAGACGCGAGTAGAGGGCACGGGAGCATCGCTGCAGCGGGCCGTTTGACGAGGACGCTATTTCGGGTCAATTAAGTGGCCACGATGGCGGCGATGCTCACCCCGACCGACGCGCGCACCGCGCTGACGAACCTCGGCTTTGCGAAGCCGGCGGTCGTCGAGGTGT
Source organism: Polyangiaceae bacterium (assembly GCA_049578005.1). Taxonomy (GTDB): domain Bacteria; phylum Myxococcota_A; class Polyangia; order Polyangiales; family Polyangiaceae; genus Palsa-1150. The sequence goes on along the minus strand of JBAULD010000020.1, from coordinate 5,075 downwards.
CGAGGGCATAGTCACCGGCCGACGTTCTCCTCCCCCGGGAGCCCCGAGTCGCCTGGTTAGGCGGGGCTCCCAGAGAGGAGATCGGACATGACGCATCCTTCGAAGTGGAAACGGCAGATCGCCGAGGTCGTGCGCTCGAGCACGCGCCTCTCGCGCGGCCCATGGTTCGGAAACCCCCGCTTCGCGACGACGATGCGTGAGCTCATGACACTCGCCTGGCCCATCGCCACCGCCATGGCGGGCGAGACGGTCATGGGTCTCGTCGACACGAAGCTCGTCGGTGGCCTTGGTCCGGCCGCGCTGGGCGGCGTCGGTGTTGCGATGACCATCGCGTTCGTCGGATACATGACTGTCTTCGGGCTGATGCGCGGCGTGAAGATTTGCGTCGCCCACGCGGTCGGGGACGGCAAGAGCCACTTGGGCGTGCGCTACGCCCAAGCCGGCATTCTGCTCGGGCTCGTGTCCGGCGCCCTCTTTTGGGCGTGCACGCGAAACGCCGGGCCGCTGCTCCGCTGGATTGGCGTCGATGCGGCGCTCGTTCCGTACGCGCGGGTCTTTCTCGCGACCTATACGCTGGGTGCGCCCGGCAGTTCGGTGCTGTCCGCTCTGACGCATCATCGCCAAGCCGCCGGCGACGCGCGCACGCCTATGTTCGTCAGCCTCGTCGGAAACGTCTTGAACGCACTTCTCGGTTGGGCGCTCATCTACGGCCACGCAGGGCTGCCCGCGTTGGGCGTCCGCGGCGGCGCCCTCGCTACGGCGACGACGGAGTGGGTCGAGGCGATCGTTCTCGTAGGACTGCTGGCCCGAAGCGCGGTTCGCTCGCGTCAATACGCGAGAGCACGAGAAGAGCTGCCGCTGTCTCGCGCCATGCGCGAGATCGCCGTCATCGGGGTCCCCACGGGACTGCAATTCGGAAGCGAAATGGTCGCCTTCGCGACATTCACGGCGGTGCTGGCCACACTCGGGGCCGAGCAGGTCGCCGCGCACCAAATCGCGCTCGCCGTCATCCGGATTTCCTTCCTTCCCGGAGCGGCCGTATCCGAGGCGGCGAGCGTCCTCGTGGGCCGTGCGCTCGGCCGCCGGTCGCTCGCCGACGCCGACCGTGCCACCCTGGCCGCGCTCGCCGCGGCCGTCACGTTCATGGCGGCATGGGGTGTCGTGTTTGCCCTGGCGGGAGGCGCCATTGCCCGTGCTTTCACCCACGACGACGCGGTGGTCCGGGTGGCGCGCACGCTGCTTTTGATCGCGGCGGCGTTCCAAATCCTCGACGCGGTCGCAATCGTCCTGCGTGGAGCGCTGCGCGGAGCCAAAGACGTGCGTGTTCCGGCGATCATCGGCATCACGGTCATCTGGACGTGCGTACCGACCGCAGCCATCCTTCTCGGGCGCTACGCGGGGTGGGGCTCGGTGGGGGGCTGGGTGGGGTTCATTGCGGAGACGTCGTTCGGTGCGCTTTTGTTTGCGCGCCGGTGGCGCCGGGGCGCTTGGCGCGAAGCGTATCGCAAGCTGGGCGTGCAAGTGCCCGCCGGGGCGGCGATGCCGGAACGGGCCATGGCACCGACCGAAGGGTAACCCCGACTCGGCAGGGAGCCCGCGAGCGTGGTAGGCATATCGGCGTGACGCGGCGCCCGCGATCCACGGCTGTCCTCGCGGCCTTCTCCCTCTGCGCGTGCGCACGCGCTCCGTCGCCGCTGACGCCTGCCTGGCGCGGTTCCATCGGCACCGCGAACCAGGGCGTGCTCGCCGGCGGCGCCGAGCTACCTCGCGACAGCGACGGACTCTTGTGGCTTCGCGACAACGACCGGCACTGGGGAGTGCCCCGCTTCACGAACGCGATCGCGCGGGCGGCGCGTGAAGTCGCGAAGGAGCACCCGGGCGCCCCTCTTTGTGCCGGCGACCTTTCCGCGCGGAGCGGGGGCGGCCCCCTCTTGCCGCACTTTTCGCACCGCTCGGGTTTGGACGCCGACCTCCTCTTTTACGTGACGACGCTCTCGGGGGCCTCGATCCGTAGCCCGGGCTTCGTTCACTTCGCCGCGGACGGAATCGCGCGCGACGAAAGGGGTCAGCGCTGGCTCCGGCTGGACGTCGAGCGCGAGTGGTCGCTCGTCAAGAACCTTCTCGAAGATCCGGAGGCCCGCGTCCAGTGGATCTTCGTGAGCAACGTCGTGCACGCGATGCTCATCGAGTGGGCGCTCGCGCGAGGGGACTCCATCGAGACCATCCGACGCGCCGAGCAAGTGATGCTCGAGCCGCACCCCGGCGGTTCACACGACGACCATCTGCACGTCCGGACGTCCTGCTCGCCCGAAGAAGTGGCGGCGGGCTGCGAGCCGAGCGGGCCGCGCCGCCCTTGGCTCGCGTACGACCTGACGCCGCCCGACGAGCCCATCGAGGATCTCGCCCTGTCGCTTCTTCTGCCGCTGCCAGAAACCGAGAACGCACTCGTGAGGAGCGGCGCGAGCCACGAGTCCGCCACGGCGATGTCGCGCGCGAAGTCGCCGCCTTGACTCCCCTGCTCGCGCGTTGCGATGCCCTCGATCTCGCGCAGCACGTGCGTCCGGGGACGGGTCAACTCGCGTACCTCGATCCGCCGTTCTGCGTCGGCGTGTCATTCGGTGCCCGGCAGGCCGCTGGAGGAATGCGGGCCGACGGCCCCGTCGCCTATGAAGACCGCTGGCCGTCGATCGAGGCGTACCTTCACTGGCTCGAGGCGCGCGTGGCCGTGGTGCGGGATTGTCTCGGCGACGACGGCACCATGTGGCTTCATCTCGACCATCGCGCGGTGCACGAAGCGAAAGTGGCATGCGATCGGGTGTTCGGGCGGGCTTTTTTCCTGGGTGAAATCGTCTGGGCGACGGGCAACGGCGCCCGCGGCGCGCGTCGGGGTCCGGGTGTGACCCACCAGACGTTGCTGCTCTACGCACGAGGACGCGATTTCGTTTGGAACGCTCGGGACCCGCAGCTTCGCGAACCATTCGCCGCCACGAGTTTGTCGATGCACTTCGGTCGCCTGGACGACGCGGGGCGACGCTACCGCGAGCGCACGGTCGGCGGCCGCACGTACCGCTACTACGCGGACGCAGGGCGCGCGATCGGAAGCGTCTGGACCGACTGCCCCGCGATGGTCGCCAATACGCCGCTCCGGCAGGAGGCGACGGGGTACCCCACCCAGAAGCCGCTCAAGCTGCTAGAGCGGATCGTGCGCGCGTCGAGCCTCGCGGGGGGCCTCGTACTGGACCCATTCTGCGGTTCCGGCACGACGCTCGTTGCCGCGGCGAAGCTCGAGCGCCGGTTCGTCGGATGCGACGCGGGCGAGCTTGCGGTCGAGACGAGCGCGCGCCGGCTCGAGGCGGCCGGCATCGCCTTCGAACTGGAAGTAGAGTCAGGGAAATGGCCTCCTCAGAGCAAGCGGGCCTCTACCCGCTCTTCTTGAAGCTCGCGGGGAGAGCTGTCCTGGTAGTGGGCGCCGGACCGGTCGCCGAGAGCAAGATCGCGAGTCTGCTCGCGGCGGGAGCGAGGGTCCGAGTCGTCGCGCCCACGGCGACCGAGGGGGTGCGCCGGCTCGCGAGCGAAAAGACGATTGATTGGCGCGAGGGTTCGTTCGAGGACGGGGACGCGGATGGGGCGTGGCTCATGGTTGCGGCGACCTCCGACCCGGCGGCGCAGCGCCTGGCGTCGGCCGCGGCGCAATCGCGCCGGATGTTCGTCGTCGCGGTGGACGACCCCGACAACGCCAGTGCGTATTCGGGAGCAGTCGTCGTGCGCCCGCCGTTCACCGTCGCGATATCGTCGTCCGGTGCGACGCCCGCTTTGGCGCGGTTGCTGCGCGAGATCATCGAGGAGCTTCTTCCCGGCGAAGCGTGGGTGGAACATGCGAAACGACTTCGCGCCGCGTGGCGAGCCGAGGGGACGCCGATGGGCGACCGGTTCGGAGAGCTCGTGAAGGCTTTCAAACGGAGCGCGGAGTGAGCGGGTCCCCGCATTTTACGGCGCGCAGCAGAACGTCATCGGTCGCGCCGGGCTCGCGACGCCCGTCGGAGCGTTCAGGCTCGACGTGCACGACGCGACCGATGCGGTCCGCGCGAGCGGCAAGTCTGCTGGCTGTCGGACGCAGAGGCGCCTGCTAACCGGTTGCCTTGCGGCCCTCGACGTCCACGAACCACTCGGCCGGGCTCTCGACGCGCCGGGCGACGACATCGCCTACGAGGAGTAGCGCCGGGGCCTCGAGGCATGCGTCGCGAACGCTCGCCCCGATGTCTCCCAGCGTTCCGAAGACGACTCGCTCGTCGGGCATCGTGGCCTTCGACACGACCGCAGCCGGCGTTTCCGGCGCGCGGCCGCCCGCGATGAGCGCCGCGCAGGTCACGTCGATTCGCCCGAGTCCCATGTAGAAGACGACTGTGCCCGCGTCGGGCACGGTCTCGAGGTTCACGTCACCCTCCCGCGCGGCGTGCGCCGTCGCCAGCGTCACGCCGGAAGCGCAGTCGCGGTGGGTCAGGGGAATCCCCGTACGCGCGGCGGCGGCGAGAGCCGCGGAGATGCCCGGCACGATCTCGAAGGGGATGCGCGCAGAGGCGAGCTCCTGCGCTTCCTCGCCGCCCCGCCCGAACACGAGGGGGTCGCCGCCCTTGAGCCTAACGACCTCTTTGCCTTCGAGCGCACGCACGACGACGAGCGGATGGATGCGCGCCTCGTGATGCTGGCATCCGCTCGCGCGCCTCCCGACCGGGATCCGCTCCGCGTCGGCGGGGGTGAGCGCCAGGATAGCGGGCGAGACGAGCTCGTCGTATGCGACGACGCGGGCGCCCGTGAGGAGCTTGAAAGCTCGAACCGTCAGAAGCTCGGGGTCGCCCGGCCCCGCGCCGACCAGCCAGACCTTCCCGCGGTGCACGGCGCGCACGCCGTCGCCGCTCATAGGCTCTCGACTCCCCATCGCCGCGCGATGGCCCGATCGGCGCGCGAAAACAGGAGCGCCTCGCTCACTCGGCCCAAGACTACGATCACGACCACCACCGCGAGAACGAGCGCCGTGTCGCCGAGGTCTCGGCCGGTTTCGAGCAGCTGCCCGAGGC
>JBAULD010000019.1:0-5023 GCA_049578005.1 Polyangiaceae bacterium | reverse complement strand
GATGAGGCTCACCGTCGTCGTCGTGTCGACGTCTTTCTTGCCCGGCAACGGATCGTGATCGAAACGCGCGCTGAAGCCGACGCCCAGCGAAAACCCCGACCCGAGGCTCGAGGCGAAGAGCGCGTCGTAATTGATGCGGTACTTCGTCGAATGCACGAAGCTCTGGAGGTATTCGAGCCCGGTCGAGAACGTGACGTCTTTGGTGAACGCGTGGCGGAAACCCGCGAATACGCGTGCGGAATGGTCGCTCTGGGTTCGGTCGAGCACGACCGCAGCCGTGGCGGGCATGGTGGCCGTCGCGGCCATCGCCGGCGTCACCACGAGCGCGTCGCTTCGACGGATGTCGTACTGGAAGTCGTAGCCCAATTCGCCCCAGAGCTTGGTCTTCTCCGTGTCGAGAACGAGGTACTTTGCCCCCGGGTCGAGGTTGAAGCGCTCGTCGAGACCCTGAAAGCGATCGTGTCGCAACGTGCCAATCACAAACACACTCAGTCGTTCGTTGAAGTACCGGTCGTAACGCAGTCGCCCCTGCAAATTCTCCGTGGTCACCTGGACGCTCTGGCCTGCGGCCGCGCCCTCGCCGAAGTTGCCGACCAGCGAGGCGCCGAAGCCGTTGGGCCCGCGCCGCAGGTCGAGCTTGCCGTTCACGGTCGCTGCGATGAGCTCCGAGTTTCCGGTGGCCACCTGACCGCCCGCGGAGACGGTCGCCGTGGTCTCGTGGGCGGGCGGCGCTTCGATCTTGGGCGGAGCTGCACCCGCTGCGGGAGCAGCAACCAGCACTTTCGCGTCCGGAGGCGGGGCACCGAGAGGAGTTCCGTCGGCGCGGGCGCTTTGCGCGACGAAGAGCGACAGCGAGAAGAAGGCCAGGGAAAGAGAGGATCGCATTTGGTTCGTTCGGAATGCCGCGCAGAGCAGAAGAATCGCGCCAAGGCGGGCTGAGCCGGAGGCCTCAGTATTCGATTCCCCCCCTGACCGCAAGGCGGATCAGTGCGCGAGCGCCCAGTTTCGCGCGGAGCCGACATCCACGACGAGGGGCACCGATAGCTTCATGGCGTCTTGCATCGATCCGCGAATTCGCTCGCCTTCCCTCTCGGCGTCGCCCTCCGGCACTTCGAACACGAGCTCGTCGTGAACGGTCAGCACCATGCGCGCGGTCCACGAAGGTGCCCCGTTTCTCCCGAGCTCCACCATCGCGAGCTTGAGGATGTCCGCCGCGGTCCCCTGGATGGGCATGTTGCGCGCGATCCTTTCGGCCTCGAATCGGAGCGCGCGGTTGGCCGAGTGCAGATTGGGCAAGAACCTCCGGCGCCCGAGGAGCGAGCGCACGGCTTCGCCCTGACGCGCCGACTCCACCGTCTTCTCCATGAAACGCGCGACCCCTGCGTAGCGGTCGAAGTACGCCGCGATGAAGCGAGCCGCTTGGTCCCGCGGGATGCCGAGCTGCTTCGCGAGCGCGCTGTCGCCCATGCCGTAGATGACCCCGAAGTTGATCGTCTTGGCCGCCCGCCGCTCCTCGGCCGTCACTTGCTCTTGCGCTTTGTCGAAGATGAGCGCCGCTGTGCGGGCGTGGACGTCGCCCGCCGTAGAGAAGGCATCGATGAGCTCCGGGTCCTGCGAAAGATGAGCGAGGACGCGGAGCTCGATCTGCGAATAGTCGGCGCTCAAGACGACGTGCCCCGGCGGCGCGACGAACGCAGCGCGGATCGCTCGTCCGAGCTCGGTGCGAATCGGAATGTTCTGGAGGTTGGGATCGCTCGACGAGAGGCGTCCAGTCGCGGCGACCGCCTGATCGAACCGGGTGTGAATCCGCCCCGTGGCGGGGTTCACGCACTTGGGCAGCGCGTCGATGTACGTTCCTTTGAGCTTGTCGAGCTCGCGATACGCGAGGATGCGCGCTGGTAACGGGTGTCGCTCCGCCAGCGACTCGAGCACGTCGGCGTCGGTGGACCGCCCGCCCTTCGGCGTGCGTTTGCCGACCGGAAGCTTGAGGTCGTCGAAGAGAATCTTCTCGAGCTGATCGCGCGATCGCAGGGTGAAATCGCGTCCCGCGATCCGCTTGCAGTCGGCCTCGATGTCGCGAAGTTGCTGCTCTACGTCCCGCCCGAGCTTTTCGAGCGCGGGAACGTCGACGAGGACGCCGTGCGTCTCCATCGCCGCGAGCACGCGGGCGAGCGGCATCTCGACGTCGCGCATGAGCCCATCGAGGCCCTCGGCGGCCAGTCGAGGCTCCAACCGATTTCGCAGCGCCAGCACGATCTCGGCGTCGACCGCGGCGAACGGCGTCGCCCGTTCGAGGTCGATTTCGTCGAACGCCGGATGCGGCGCGCGCGCCTTGCCGACCGCATCGTCGTAGCGGCCGACGTGGACGCCGAGCTCGCGCTGCGCCAGTTCCGGCAGGCGGTTGGGGGCCTCGGGATCGATGAGGTAGGCGGCGATCATCGTATCGAAGAGGGGGCCCCCGATCGGCGCGCCGGCCCGCGCGAGCGCGACGCACATGCGCTTCAAATCGTGCCCGACCTTCGCGACATTCGGGTCGGCGAGCACCGGCGCGACGAGCTCGCGCACACGGTCCCAGGGAAGCTGCCCGGGGCACCCGAGATAGCGGTGCGAGAGCGGGATGTAGTGGGCCTGGCCCGGCTCCGTCGCCAGCGAAAGGCCGATGAGCTCCGCGCGCACGGCGTCCTCGGTCGTCCCCTGCACGGCGACCCCGACTACGCCTTTCTCGCTCGCCTCCCGGGCGCGGCGCTCGAGCGTGTCTGCGTCGAGCACGCAATCGTAGACGGAGGGCGACCGGTCCGCCGCGCGCGCCGGTTCCGGCGCGCCGACCACTTGGAGCTTCGAGCTCGCGGCTTCGCGAGCGGCGTCCCCGAGTGCGTCGAGCTGCTCGATTTGCCGGTTGAATTCGAGCTCGGTGTAGATGCGGCGGAGCTCCGCGACGTCCGCCCCACCCCAGAGGAGCTTCGTGTGCTCCCACTCGATCGACGTGTCCGCGGCCAGTGTCACGAGCTCCAGAGACAAGCGCGCGTCTCGCTCGTGCTCGCGAAGGCTTTCCCGAAGCTTGGGTCGGGCTACCCGGTCAAGAGAGGCATAGATGCCGTCGAGCGACTCGAACTGAGCCAGGAGGTCGGCCGCGGTCTTGGGCCCGATGCCCGGAACGCCCGGTACGTTGTCGCTCGTGTCTCCCGTAAGCGCCAAGAAGTCGCGGACCTGGCTCGGGGCGACGCCGAGCTTCTCACGCACTTCTTTAGGACCGTAAACCCGGTCGCGCATCGAGTCCCAAAGCACGACGCGCTCGTCTTCGTCGTTCACGAGCTGCATGAGGTCCTTGTCGGCGCTCACGATGACGACTCGCCACCGCTCTCGGACGGCATGCCGGGCCACCGCCGCGATGAGATCGTCGGCCTCGAGGTTGGCTTCGGCGAAGCACGCGACGTCCAACGCTCGGACGATTTGCTCGACACGAGCCATTTGCTGCGAGAGGTCCGGCGGGGGCGGGGGGCGAGTCGCCTTGTAACGCGCGTCCAAGTCGTGGCGGAACGTCCGCCCCGGGGAGTCCATCGCCACGGCGAGGAGGTGCGGGCGCCGCTCTCCCACCACCTTTTGCAGCATGTTGACCGTGCCCAGCACGGCGTGGGTCGGTTCGCCGCGTGAATTCGAGAGCGGCGGCAGGGCGTGGTAGGCGCGAAAGACGTACCCGGAGAGGTCGACGAGATAGAGAACGTCTGCCGCCCCCGGTTCCGGCAGGCGCGCCCCCGGCTTGTCGTTGTCCGGTGTCCGGGCTGCGCGTGCCATCGCCGGAGCTGTTAGCATTCCTACGGCAGCCCGCCGTCTCGGCGAGGGGTCTCGGGGCGCACGAGGCGTGCGTTAGCCGCCGCGGGGAGCCTCGTCTAATGTAGAGTGGAAGTTGCCGATGAACGATCCGCAGCCGCCCCCTGCTCGCGGTCTCGTGGCCGGCAAGTATGAACTGCTGGGCCTCATCGGCCGCGGCGGGATGGGGTCGGTGTGGGAGGGGCGGCACGCGACCCTGGGAACCCGCGTGGCGATCAAATTCATCGATCCGGAGTACGTCGGAAGCCAAGAGGCCCAGTCGCGATTCGCCACAGAGGCGCGCGCGGCGGCGACGATCCAGAGCAAGCACGCCATCCAAATTTTCGATCACGGCGTCACCGAGGACAACCGGCCCTACATCGTCATGGAGCTCCTCGTCGGCGAAACGCTCGACAAGCGCGTCGAGCGTTACGGCCGCATTTCGCTCCAGGACACCGCGCGAATTCTCGGGCAGGTCGCGCGCGCGCTGCAGAGAGCACACGACGCGGGAATCATCCATCGGGACCTCAAGCCCGAGAACATCTTTCTCGTTCGCTCGCCGGACGACGACGACGAAGTCGCCAAGGTGCTCGATTTCGGCATCGCGAAGATCAAGGGCCGACCCGGCGATTCCGGGCTTTCGAGCAGCACGAAAACCGGCGCCGTGCTGGGCACACCGTATTTCATGTCCCCCGAGCAGGCTCGCGGTTTGCGCACGCTCGACCAGCGCTCCGACTTGTGGTCGCTCGGAGTCATCGCATACAAGTGCGTGACGGGGGTCCTTCCGTTCGAGGGCGAGAGCGTTGGCGATTTGCTGGTGAAAATCTGTACCGCGCCGCTGCCGACGCCGTCGACGATCGTGCCCGGCCTCGCCAAGGCGTTCGACGGGTGGTTTTCCCGAGCCCTCGAGCGAGATCCGGCGAGGCGCTACGCCACGGCGACGGAGCTGGCCGAAGCGCTGGCGCTCGCGGCCGGGATTAGCGCCCGCCGCGTACCCGAGGAGCAAACGTTTCGTGGACCGGTGCGCCCGACGTTGCCGTTCGCGCCGATGTCGATCGAGGGCAGCACGTCTGCGCCGATCACGACGCCCGCGCTCCCCGGGCGGCGCTCGTCGCGAGGCCTTCTCGTCGCGGTGCTCGCGGCGGCTGTCGTAGGCGGTAGCGTGGGGGTGCTCGCTGTGGTGAAGCTCATGGCGGCCAACCCGAGCGCGCCCGCC
>JBAULD010000018.1:0-3568 GCA_049578005.1 Polyangiaceae bacterium | reverse complement strand
CCATATGGGCGTCGCCAATGGCCTGCCCGACGGGTACACGAGCTCGGAGACCCAGGTCGACATCAACACGGTCCTCACGGAAGGCAGCGACTTGAACACGACCTTCAAGGCGCGCATGGACAAGGCGGCCGCCGAGATTCAATCGGTCCAGGCCGGAACCGGCGTCGTCATCTGGCGGCCGTTCCACGAGGCCGGCGGCACCTGGTTCTGGTGGAGCAAAGAGGGAGGCGCTCAGTACGTGCGGCTGTGGAAGTACATGTTCACGTACATGACGGCGACCAAAGGGCTGACGAACCTGCTGTGGCTCATGCCGTACGACGGAACCCCGGACGCGTCGTTCTACCCGGGCAAAGACTACGTCGACATCGGCGGCGCCGACAACTACAACGCCGCCTTCGACTACAGCCCGATGACGAGCATCTACGACGCGTGCGTCACCATTTTCGGCTCGACGATGCCCATCGCCCTTCACGAGTGCGGGCCGATTCCCGATCCCGACCAGCTTCAGACGACGAAGACCAATTGGGTATTCTTCAACGTCTGGACCGATCCGTACGAGAAGAACGACACGACGGGGCCGGAGCTCCAGAAGGTCTACAATAGCTCCTACGTCGTCACCCGCGACAAGATGCCGAACCTCCGGTAGCGTCTCCGAGCTCGCGGACGTGCACAACCGGAGCCTTTCGGCGCGCATCGGAGGGGCGTGACCAGCCAAGCGGGCCCCCTTTCGACGTCGGCCGGCGACGTCGTGCCCCAGCGGTCGGCGCTCATGCGGCGCCTTCCCGTTCTGGGCACGGCCGTTCTCGCGCTCGCCGCTTATCTCGGCTGGCGCACCTGGGACGGTACACGTCCCTATGAATGGAGCGGCACAGTCGAGGCCCGGACGATCAACGTCGGGTCGCGCGTCGGTGGGCGCGTCAAGGCCGTCGCCGCCAAAGAGGGGGAGCGCGTGCAGGCGGGCCAGCCGCTCGTCGAACTCGAAGTGGGTGACCTCGCGGCGCAGCGATTGGTCGCCCGCGGTGAGCTCGACCAGGCGAACGCGAATCTCGAGAAGGCCCGGCGAGGGGCGCGCCCCGAAGAGATCGAACAGGCCAATGCACGCGCACAGACGGCGGTCGCCGCGTTCGAAGAGACGAAAGTGGGAGCACGGAGCGAAGAGATTGCGGGTGCGACCGCGCGCCTCGTCGCAACTCAAGTGGCCGTCGACAAAGCCAAGCTGGACGCCGACCGCGCCCGGAACCTCCTCGCCACCCAGGCCATTTCCCAAGCGCAGTTCGACGACGCAGACATCGCGTACAAGAGCGCGATTGCCCAGCGGGACGCTGCGGCGCAGGCGCTCGACGAACTCAAGAACGGTTCGCGCCGGGAAGACATCGCCCAGGCGCGGGCCCGCGCCGCCGAGGCTCGGGCGAACGCTCGGCTCGTGCAAGCGGGCTCGCGAGCCGAGGACATCGAAGCAGCCCAGGCGGCCGTCGAATCGGCCCAGGGCAGGCTCCAGCAGATCGACGTGATGATCGGAGAGCTCGTCGTCCGCGCCCCCGTCCCCGCGCGGGTCGAGTCGTTGGACCTGCGCCCGGGCGACATTCTCGCGCCGAACGCCACGGCCGCGTCGCTCGTCGAGGACGACCAGCTCTACGTGCGCATCTACGTCCCCGAGACGCAGATCGGCCATATTCGCTATGGCCAGGAGGTCCCTATCTCGGTCGACTCGTTTCAGAATCGAACGTTCAAAGGCACGGTCGAATACATCAACAAAGTGGGCGAGTACTCGCCGCGAAACCTTCAAACGGCCGACGAGCGCGCCAACCAGGTGTTCGCAGCCCGCGTCGGCATTCTCGAGGGACGCGACGAACTCCGCGCCGGAATGGCGGCGCTCATCCACGTGCCGAAGTGATCGGCGAAGCCCACCACGAAGCGCGCCTGGCGATAGCCGTGCGCGAAGTCTCGCGAATGTTCGGGGCGTTCCGGGCGCTCGACCGCGTGAGCCTGGCGGTCAAAGCCGGCACCATCTACGGGTTGCTCGGCCCGAACGGGTCCGGCAAATCCACGCTGATTCGCATCTTGTGCGGTCTCCTCGCGCCGAGCGGCGGCTCGGCGCGAGTCCTCGGGCTCGACGTCGTGACCCAAGGCGGCGAGATCCGCAGGCGCATCGGATACATGAGCCAAAAATTCGCTCTCTACGACGACCTCACCGTGCGCGAGAACCTCGAATTTTACGCGCGCGTCTACGGATTGTCGGGAGCGAAGCTGAGAGAGCGGCGGGACGCTGCGGTCGACCTGACGCACATCGGGCCGTACATGGACAGGCGCGCGGGGCTCCTGTCGGGCGGCTGGAAGCAGCGGCTTTCGCTCGGTACGGCGCTGATGCACGAACCGCGCGTCGTCTTTCTCGACGAACCGACCGCCGGAATCGATCCGGTCGCGCGGCGCGAGCTGTGGGACGTGCTCTTTCGGCTGGCCGGCGAAGGGATCACGCTCCTCGTCACGACCCACTACATGGACGAGGCGGAGCGCTGCGGCGAAGTCGGCTACCTCTATCTTTCTCGCATGATGGCGAGCGGCACCCCCGACGCTCTACGGAACCTGCCGGCGGTTAACCGCCCGGGTTTTCGGCGCGTCGAGATCGAGTCGCACGGCGAGCCGGCGCGTGCGCTCGTTTTTCTCCAGGCGCAGGACTACGTGGCCAGTGCGACCATCTTCGGCCAGTCCGTGCACACGGTCGTCTCGACGCGGGTTCCCGACGAAGAGCTGATCGAGCGCCTCCATCGCGCGGGGTTGCCGACCGCGAGCGTCCGTGAGATCGAGCCGTCGCTGGAGGACGTCTTCGTCGCCCTGACCGAGCAGGCGGCTGCGGCCCGCGAAGGCGCGCCGTCGGACGCGTCGGGAGTGCGCCCGTGAACGGCAAGTTCCTCGACTCATTCGTCGCGATCTTCCGGAAGGAGTTCATTCACATCCGGCGCGATCGAGCGACGCTCGTCATCGCGCTGATGATTCCGCTCTTCCAGCTCGTTCTGTTCGGGTTCATCGACCAAACGGTCTCCAATCTGCCGACGTCCGTCGTCGATCAAGACGGCACGCACTACGCGCGCGAGCTCATCGACAAGCTCCGCGCCACGCACACATTCCAGATAAGTCGAGTCACGCCGGACCCTCGCGCTGCCCGAGACGACATTACGGCGGGCCGCGCCCGCGTCGGAGTCGTCATTCCCCCCGACTTTCACGACAAGAGGGCGCGAGGCGAGAGCGCGAGAATTCTCGTGCTGATCGACGGAAGCGATTCGAACGTGAGCGCCCAGGCGCTCGCCAGCGTGAACGGCGTCGCGAGCGACGAGACGCTGCGAGCGCTGACCGAGAAGATCGAAATCGGAGTGAAGCCAGTCGAAGACGCGCTGAGCGTTCAGCCCATCATTCTATTCAACCCGGACGGGCGTACGGCGAATTTCATCATCCCGGGCCTCATTGCCATTCTCTTGCAAATCGTCGCCATCGTCCTGACGGCCATTTCGATCGTTCGCGAGCGAGAGAAGGGCACCCTCGAGCAGCTGCTCGTGACACCGATCGACCCGCT
>JBAULD010000017.1:0-5093 GCA_049578005.1 Polyangiaceae bacterium | reverse complement strand
GGGCGGCACTCGCTCGCCCGCGAGCAAGCCGCGCGGCCGTGGCACGCCCAGCCCAGGCTGGCGGACGCGTCCGTCGATCGCACGTACTCCCGCCCCGGCCCCTGCGACCAGCATTTGAAATGGCCCGAGAAACACGCTCGGCGACTCAGCGGCTGCGACAAGGACTCCGGCCACGACGGCATCCACGGCATTTCCGAACGAGAGACCGTCGCGCGCGGCCTGCGCGACGTGCGACTCCGACGCGACCGCATCGCTCCTTGCGGTCATGGGCTATTCCTGCTCGTCGTCGCCGACGACAATGCCACCGCGAGGTCGCACGAGCCGCGCCCCACCGCCGACGCGCGCCCCAGTCCGGGCGCTCTTGGCGGCGTGACGTAGCCGTTTGGCTTCGACCAACGCGGTGTCGGTTTCGACGATGACGAACACTTCCCGACGGGCTCCGACGGCGCGGACTACTTTCTCGAGGGCGACGGGTCCGAACGATCGGGTCTCGCCGAGCGCGCGCATGCGCAAATAGGCGACGGACCCCGTCGGGACGGGGTCGCGCGCCGGATCGACCGCCAATACGGCTCCCCAAGCCCGAGCTTGTGCCGCGGCGTCGGCCGTTTCCCACACGCCACTCGGCTCCCAAACGACGTGCGTGACGTCGCGCGGGAATCGTTCGATCAACTTCGAGATCCGGTCGCGCCATAAGGCGCTCGGGGTGACGTCGAGCGGCGTTCGCAAGACGAAGCAGCGGGCTTGCAGCGTATCTATCGCAGCGCGGGCGGCCTCGAACTCGCGGTCGCCCGCATCACTCGCCTTGACGCGCGAGAGGTGCGGTCCTGCGACGACTGCGAAGTCGAAGTGCGGAGGGACCGACTTGCGCCAGCGGCGAAGGGTGGCCAACGAAGGTACGGCCTGCGGAGCATCCGCCCCTCCGGGCGGGTCGATTGCGATCCGCACTTCGAGAAGATCGAAGCGCTTTGCGTACGCTGCGATCGTGCCGCGCAGCTCTTTCGCGCCTATGTGCCAGCGGGGGATCATGCGAGGCGCGCCCCATGTTGCACGCCTGCCGCCGTTTCGCCAGAGGCTTCGTCCGCGCGGTCCGCGCCCGGGAAGCAAGCGCTACTCACGGAAGTGAAACCACTGCGTCGGATGGCTGCGCAGGAAGCCTTGCATGTCATCAGCCAGCGTTTGCGCCGCCGCGTCCAGCTCGGCAGTCTCTACGGAGCGGCCGAGCCGGAGTGGAGCGCGGACGTCGATCACGTAGCGGCGGTGCCCCGTACGCGCCGCAAAGACTGGGACGATCGGGGCCCCCGTCAGCATGGACAGGCGCAGGGGCCCTTCGGGAACGCGCGACGGTGCGCCGAAAAGGTTCACCGTGCGCGAGCGCAACCCGGGCGGCGCGCGATCGATCTGGAGCGCAACGGCCCCCCCCTCACGCAAGTGCCTGGCCAGGGGCAAGGCCGAGAGCGGGTCGTCTCCGACGTGCGTCACGAGAAGGCCGTGCGCCGTCCTTGCATCGTCCTGGATCGCGCGCGCTCCTCTGCTGCGCTCGGCACTCACCGCGAGCATCACGCGCAGGGATTTGTCGCGTGACAGGAGAGTTCCGACCGTTTCCCAGCCTGCGGTGTGGGCCGTCACCAGGATCACGCCGCGCCGGTCGCTGAGCGCCTCGTGGAGGTGCTGCTCGCCCCGAATGACGGCGTGCGGAGCGTGGTCGCCCGCCGGATCGGCACCGAGGGTCTCGGCGAGGCAGGACGCGTACGTTGCGAATACGCGGGCAACGTCCAACGTGTCGCGCAGCGCGCCGCGCCGGCCGCGCACCCGGCGCAAAGCGTCGAGGACGTGCCGTCTGCGATCGGCGGAAATCCCGCACACGGCGAGTCCGGCGACGGGGGCGGCCAGCCGCACGAACCATTCGGGGCCTTGCGATCCGCGCCGCGCGAGGCTGCGCCACAACGGGCCGTCGAGCGATAAGGCCCCTTCCCTCGGCATCGTGGGGGTGGTCAGACGCGGATGATCTCCGGAGCGGCCTTCAAGAGTTCGTCGAGCCAAGCGTTGGAAAGCTTCTCTTGCATCGAGTTCGCGCGGAGGCGCTCGCGCAAGTTACGGAAGTCGACGGCGTCGAGCTCTTGGTCTTGGTTGAAGCACGTGAAGACTACGCGTTCTTTGCCGGTGACCGGATCGTGCAGTCTCTGCAGGCACTGCGCGCAGACTTCTTTCATCATGCACTGCATCGGCGAATTGATGCTGCCGATGGCAATGTGACGCCGATCGAGGAGCGGCGCCAGGACGCCGTGCCGCGCTTCGCGGACCGCGTTCATCATACCGTCGCTCCCGATGGCGATGATGCGCGCCACGTCCCGCAGCGGAATGGCCGGCGGCCCGCCCATTTGACCACTCGCGTAGGCGTACATGGCCTGCACGATGTTGCCCCGGAAATGCTTGTCTTGCGGACGATGAGGTTCGACCGGCGCGCCGGTGTCCGTGCACCAGATGACGAGATCGGTCCAGCGCTCGATGTCTTCGCGTTTGAACAGGTCCTCGCCACGGCGGTAGCCCGCGAAGTAGAGGACCCGTCCGCCCATCGCCTTGAAGGCGCGGGCGATCGAGAAGAGCACGGCGTTGCCGAGACCTCCTCCGCAGAGAAGTACGGTCTCGCGTTTGACGATTTCGGTCGCTTGTCCGGTGGGGCCCATCAGAACGATCGGCTCACCGGGGCGAAGCGCCGCGCACAGGCGCGAACTTCCCCCCATTTCGAGGACGATTGTTCCGAGCAGTCCCGCCTCGACGTCGACCCAGGCCCCGGTGAGCGCGAGCCCCTCCATCGCGAGCTTTCCCGTCGTGTGCAGATCGGGTGTTCCGTTGCCGTCACCCTTGCGGTCGATCGACACGGTGGGCGAGAACGTCTCGAAGTTCTGCAAACGATAAAACTGCCCGGGCTGAAACTTACGAGCCGCCATCGGCGCGCGGACTACGATTTCGACAATCGTATTGGTCAGGCGGTTGACCTCGTGAACGGTGGCGACGAGGTTCGCGTCGAGCTTCGCGAAGAGCGCGCGCAGCTTCGCGTCTCTATCGGGTTGAGAGGCTGCGTCTTGGTGTCGAGCGTCGGGAAATAGATCCACGACGTGGCGGTATCCGTCTTTGGCGCTGGCCATCGCTTTGACGACGCTCCCCGCGTAGTGTGGATGGTTGTCGCCGTAGAACGAGACGGTACGCCCGTCGTGCAGATAGCTCGTGAAGAACCCCTCGCCCGTCCGCTTTGCCCGCTCGAGCGCGACCCGCCCATTTTCGTCCACGCGCGCCACGTAGGGCCGAAAGTACCGCTGCGCGTCATCGAGCTCGAATGTCCCCGGGTATTCCTTCTCGTAGATGACGTTCGGGCTCGTCCCGGCGGCGACGCAGACCGTGCGGGCGGGTAGGTCGAGCGTGCTCCCATCTTCCCGCTTGAAGCGCACGGCTTTGACCCGCGCCTTTTCGTCGAGGAGGGCCTCGAGCGGCGACATGTGCTCGACATAGCGCACCCCCTCCTCGAGACTCTTGATGACTTCTTCGTGGTTGAGGCGATAGGCCGGTGAATCGGCGAGCGCTTTTCGATAGACGAGGGTGACCCCACCCCACGCATCGAGCAGGCTCTGAACCTGCGGCTCGCGCCCTTCGCGGGCCGCCCGCGTCTTCTCCTCGCGGAGAGCGCGCCCGTGCGCCAGGTGCTGTTCGAGCGTCTCCCATTCTTCGTCGTCGAAGAGCGACCGCACGTCGGCCGCCGACCGGCCGGACCGGAGAAGAAGTTCGTATCGCTCGAGCTCTTTCTCGACTTCGACTTGGTAGTACGCAAGAAGCTCGGTCGCGGTATCGATGGCCGTGAGCCCCCCGCCGATGACGACCGCAGGCAGGCTGACCTGCAGGTTGGCGATGCTCGTGTGCTTGTAGGCGCCCGTCAGCTGGAGCGCCATCAAGAAGTCGCTCGCTTTGCGGATGCCTCTCGACAGATTGTTCTTCATGTCGATGATGGTCGGCCGCCCCGCGCCAGCCGAGATCGCGACGTGGTCGAAGCCCAAGGTCCACGCGTCTTCGAGCGTGATGGTTCCCCCGAAGCGAACACCGCCGTACATGCGAATGTGGGGGTTACGCGCGAGCGTGAGGTAGACGACCGTGAGGAAGTTCTTGTCCCAGCGAATCGTGATCCCGTATTCGCTCACGCCGCCGAAGCCGAGAAGTCTGCGCTCGTCGAGCTCGCTGAAGAGCGACGACGTCCGCTCGACGGGTCGAGGAGGCGCGTCGCTCGTTCCGACGAGCACCGGGTCGAGCGGCTCGATCTTCAAGCCGTCGACGGCGACGACGCCGAAGCCTTCGCACGCAAGATGGTGGGCGAGGGTGTATCCGGCCGGACCCAACCCAACGACGAGGACGTTCTTTCCGTTGTGCGGTCGCATCGTCGGCCGCTCGACGTTGAGCGGATTCCATCGCGTCAAGAGTTGGTAGATCTCCAGGCCCCACGGCAGATCGAGCGTCTCCGTGAGAACGCGCGTTTCCACCTGGGGAATGTTGACCGGCTCTTGCTTCTGGAAAATGCACGCTTTCATGCAGTCGTTGCAGATACGATGGCCCGTGCCGGGACACATCGGATTGTCGACGACGACGAGCGCCATCGCGGCGAGCAGCTCGCCGGCTTGACGCATCGCGTGCATCTCGCTGATCTTCTCGCCGAGCGGGCAACCGGCCAGTGGGACGCCCAGCGGGTTTTTCTTGTAGGCACCGGTCTTCGCGTCGACCATGCCCTTGCTGCACGAGTCTTTTTCGCGATCGTGGCAGAGCATGCAGTAGTCGATTTCGGCTTCGACGTCGCGCGATCCCATGCGGCGGTCGGTGAGCGAAAAGCCCAGCCGCTGCCGGCGTTCGTGCAGAGGCCCGACGAAGAGCTCGGGGATCGCCGGATCCGGGCGAACTTCCTCGACGAGATGGGCGTAGTCGAGCGTCTTGGCCACGCGCATGCTCGGCCAGCGCCGGACGCGGTCGTGCTCGTCGGCATACCGCGCGGCGAGCCACGCCTCGAGCGCGTCGAGCGCGAAGGCGACGGCCCTCCCGAGCGACGCATCGTCGTCTCC
>JBAULD010000016.1:0-17385 GCA_049578005.1 Polyangiaceae bacterium | reverse complement strand
GTTGACGTACCGCTCGGCGGGGAGGTCTTGCTCGTGTTCGGAGCCCTTCCGACCGTAAAAAAGCCAGTATCCGCCGAGCACGATGGCGGCGATGAAGAGCAAACGCCCAATCGAGTTGCGATCCATGGGTCCTCAGCCCGCCTCGCGTGCGGTCTCTTGTGCCAGCGAGTGCGCCGGAGGGGGAGGCGGGTCGAAGCCGCCGGGGTGAAACGGGTGGCACTTACACAGGCGCACGAGCGAAAGCAAGCCGCCGCGAATCAACCCGTGGTCTTCGAGACAAGCCACCGCGTACCGCGAGCAGGAGGGCTCGAAGCGGCACACGGGACCCAAGAGACGAGAAAGCGTCCTCTGGTAGACCTTTACGAGCAGGATGATGAGTCGAGCGAGCATGCGACCGTCACAATCGGCTGGCGGGAGGATGGTCCGGGTCGTCGACGCGCGCCAGCGCTTCCGCAGCGCGTTTCTTGAGGCGTAGCTCAACCGCGCTCCACTCCGAGCGCACTTGGCTGAGGCGGAGCTCCTGAGCCCCCTCGCGGGCGATGACGATGAGGTCGACTCCCTTCGGGAGGAGATCCGGCCATGTGCGAAAACATTCGCGGCAAAGCCGCTTGACCCGGTTTCGTCGCACTGCGCTTCCGATCTTGCGCGCGACGACGACCCCCAACCGGGACGCGCGGGGCGGGGGCGGCTGAGCGGCCACGAGCAACGTGAAGTGAGGGGTGCCCACGCGACGGCCTTCACGCTGCTCGCGCGCGAACTCCGCGTGCCGCCGCAGCCTGCGGTCGCGCCCAAATTGGAGCGCCACTACTTCTTGTAAATCGTCGGCACGAGGCGCGCACGTCCCTTGCGGCGGCGATTCTGCAAGACTTTCCGACCGCCACGCGTTGACATTCGGGCGCGAAAGCCGTGCGTGCGTGCCCGACGGATGTTGTGCGGTTGGTACGTGCGCTTCATGACGAGGGGACGCAGGAGAGCATCTCGCTCGCCGATGGTCAAGCCGCTTGAGAACACACGCCGGAGATCGGGCGCAGTCGAGGATACACGAAGCGACAAGCAGCCATGCGACGCGGTGCCGGCTGAGCCATTCCATCTAGCCAGAAGCAAGCCAGGAGTGGTCTACTTTGCGATGGGCATCATTTTCGACTCTTCCTCGAAAGTGCCTCCACCACACGTTCGAAATTGCGCGCAGGCGGTACGTCCTCGATTGGGGCCGCCAGAGGGACCGGAGCAACGACGAATGTCTCGATTCGCAGGCTGTTCCAAATGGGCGGCCATCGTCTTGGCCGCCTCTGGGTTTCTCGTCTCGCCGCGCGCCGCGCAGGCCCAACAGCATACGTTCCATCTCGATCGCCTCGAAGTGCCGGGCGCACCGGACGATGGCTTGGTTCTGTTTCGGCCCGTGACCCGCCCGGGGGCCATCTTTTACGCGCAGCTCGGACTCGGGCTATCGATCGATCCCCTGCGTATGAGCAACATCGGCATCGACAGCGCCTCGAACACGGCGCGTCAGGTGCCTACGCACGTGATCACCTCGCAATTCTCCACGTATATTTCTGCCGGCTTCGAATTGCTGGACCGCGTGACCCTCGGCGCGACTTTCCCGGCCGCGTGGATTCAAAACGGCAACCAGCCCGCGAGCGACAACTCCAGCACGACGACCTACTCGACGACCGGGCCCGCCGTCGGTGACACCCGACTCGACCTGCGAGGCGTCCTCTTTCGCAGCGAGGATCGCTCGCAGGCGCTCGGAGCGCAGCTCGGGGTCTGGGTTCCGACCGGCCAAGGGTCGCCTTCGAATTTCGGGGGCGACGGCTCGCTGGCCGCCACGGTCATGGTGACCGGCGAAGTGGCGACCCACTGGCGCATTCCGCTCGTCTTCGTGGCCAACACCGGACCGGTGTTCCGGCCGGAGAACTCGATCAACAACCCCGGCGGCCAGTACCCTGGCCCCAAGAGGGGTCTGGGCGTTTCCGACGAGTGGCGCTTGGCCATCGGCGCGTTTCTGCCTCTCGCGAACGAAAAGTATCGTCTCGGCGCGACGATCTTCGGTCAAACCGGGATAAAGAGCGACAACGTCGTCGGCAACACGGCGTTCACCAGCCAGAACACGCCGGTCGAGTGGAACGTCGAAGGGCGCATCAACAAGCTCTCCATCCTCGGCGATCGCTGGTACATCGGCGCCGGCGCGGGCACACTAATCCTCGACGGGTACGGCGCACCCGACTTTCGAATCGTCGCACTCATCGGAACGTATGTGCCGATCGAAGACAGCAATCCCGGCTCGCCCGACGCCCGTGTGAGAGTGCACACGCACATCGTCGAATCGACGAAAGACACGGACGGCGACGGCATCCCGGACGACATCGACGCCTGCCCGACCGAGCCCGAGGATCACAAGGACCCGGACCCGATGGACGGCTGCCCGGCGCCCGTCGACCGCGACGGCGACGGCATCCCGGATCTCTACGACAAATGCCCCGACGAACCCGAGGACAAAGACGGCATCGACGATTTCGACGGTTGCCCGGAAGACGATGCCGATAGCGACGGGATACCCGACGTCAAGGACGCATGTCCGAAGGAACCCGGGCAACCCGATCCCGATCCCAAGAAGAACGGTTGCCCGAAGTTCATCCACCTCGAAAACGGCATGGTGCGCGTGCTTCAGCAAGTGCACTTCGCGACGGGCTCCGCCACGATCCTGCCGGACAGCTTCCCGATGCTCCTGGAAATCGCGCAGCTCCTCAAAGCCAATCCGACCATCAAGAAGATGAGGGTCGAGGGTCATACCGACAGCCACGGCGGGGCCGATTTCAATCTCGACCTGTCCAAGCGTCGAGCCGCAAGCGTCCGGACGTGGCTCGTCGAGCACGGGATCGAAACGGGCCGGCTCGAGAGCGAAGGATACGGCCTCACTCGCCCGATCCAGACGAACGACACGGACGAAGGTCGCGCCGCGAACCGTCGCGTGGAGTTCAAGATCACCGAAGAGGACAAGGGCGGACCGCCTTCGCCGCCGGCCCGTCGTCCGCCGGCGCCCGCGCCCGCGCAGACGCCTGAACGAAAGGCGCCGATCTCGGCGGACTAGAACCGCCCGCCACCACCGGGCCGACAACGCAGGTCTTGCGTTCCCGCGCACTTTACGTCGACCGGCTGGCGGATGCGATCGACAGTCGGCTGCAACGTCGCGCCGGACGCGGCGTGACCCGCCTCCGGCGCTCGAGGTGCTCGACCAATCTCGATGCACTCGGGGCAGTCCGAGCATCATGGGCACAGTCCTGGTCTCGAGCACCGGGAAACCTCCGGCGGACGAAATCACCGGGGGCCGCGACGGCCAATTTCGAACTGCTTCCGAACAGCGTTACCAACTGAGGGCGCCGCTTCTCGTCGTAAACCCGGCATGAAGCATGCGTCCTTTTTCCGCTGTCATGAGTCAGCCACGGCCTTTGAATTGTTACGAGTACATCGACCGCCCATACGAAAGAGTGCGCGAGCTATTGCACCGCGATCCGTCGAGCCTTCTGCAACGAGCGACGACGTCTGCCGCCGCTCGCACCAACGCCTTGGTGACGAACCTGCACCTTAAGGTGGCCGGAATCGAGATCGGTGTCGACGTGCGGGTTCTCGTGCGGCGGATCCGCGAGCAACAGGCGACTTCCAAGGACACGGCGGTGACCCGTCTAGAGCTTTCGTGGGAAGCGGTGCGCTTGCCGGCGCTCTTCCCGGCGATGCTTGCGGAAGTGGCTGCTCGTCCCCTCTCCGTGACGGAAACTCGGCTGGACGTCGACGGTAGTTACTGGCCGCCGCTCGGCCCGGTCGGAAACGCGATCGACACGGCAGGAGGGCACCACATCGCGGAAGCAACCGTGCATCGTTTCTTGATCGATCTCGTTGAACAGATGCGGCAGGAAATGCCATGAAGACGGCGCATCGCTCGGCCTCGTGTGGCGCACGCAGAAGGTCGAGAAACCTGCGATGTAGAAAGGATCGCGATGACGGAGGCTGGCGAGTTGGAGACAGCGGTCGCCGCGCACGATGCCGCGCTCGTGGCGCTCGGTCTCGACATCTGGGTCGGCAACGAGCCGACGTTCACGGACCGTTACTCCCACGCCGACGAGTGGACCGCCGCCGCACTCGGCCCCGACAAGCTCCAGCGCGCCGAGCGAGTGGTCGCGCAATGGGCAGCTGAGCAGCATGGCTGCGCCGTGCTGCGGAGCATCGGCCGACAATATCCCGGTGAGCCGGCCCCCCGGTGGAGCTTCGGGCTGTATTCGCGCCGAGACGGAGAGGCCGTCTGGTCCGGGCCTCGCGACCCGCTGCTCGCGCGAGAAGGCGCACCGGCGGACCTCGACGTGTTCCAAGCGCAGCTCGACGCCGCCTTCGCGAACGTGGGATTCGCACGCAGGGCCTTCCGTGGTCCGAGCGACCGCCGCATCCTCGTCGCTCCTCACTCTGCGACCCCGATACCCGATCCATCTCGAGATCGACGCCCCTCGCGACCCTCGATCCACAGCGCGCCGGCCGCCGAAAGAATTCTCCACGATGACCTCGCGATCGACGGGTTCTACCTGCTCATCGTCTCCAGCCGTGAGGACTCTGGACGGGTGGTCCCGTGCGTCGAGCTGCCTGCGGTGGACGACGTCGGTCTCTTTCTCCGCTTGATGGACGTCATTTCCCGGGCTGCCGAGGCCTCGGGGTTGCCGTCGCTCATCCTGTCCGGCTTCTCGCCGCCTGTGGATGCGAGCGTCCGCTGGACAACCGTCACGCCCGACCCGGCCGTGGTCGAGATCAACATGGCGCCTCACGGCAGCGTCCTCGCGTTTTTGCGCGACAACCGGCGGTGTTACGCGACGGCAGCCGCAACCGGGTTGGAGCCGTATCGGCTCCACTTCAACGGGGCGGTCGCAGACTCGGGCGGCGGCGGGCAGATCACGTTCGGCGGACCGTCGCCTCGTCGGAGTCCGTTCTTTCTGGAGCCCCGCCTGCTGCCACGCCTCATCCGGTACGCGCTGCGTCACCCTGCCCTCTCGTACTTGTTTGCGCACGACTACATCGGCGCATCGGGCCAATCGGTCCGTCCCGACGAGCATTGCGCGGACGCACACAGTGAGCTCAAGCTCGCTCTCGCCCTCCTCGACCACCACGTGCCGAGGGACCCGGCGACCATCTGGTTGAGCCTCGCGCCGTCTCTGACCGATCCGGTCGGAAACAGCCATCGTGCGGAGCTCAATATCGAGAAGCTGTGGAACCCCTATCTGCCCGGGCGTGGGCAGCTCGGTCTGGTCGAGTTCCGCGCCTTCCGCATGCAGCATACGCCCGAGCGGGCTGCGGCACTGGCCGCGCTGCTACGCGCGATCCTCGCCATGCTGACGACGGGCGCCTATCGCGCGGAGCCGACCGATTGGGGATCCGACCTTCACGACCGCTTCGCTCTTCCGTTCTATCTCGAGGCGGACCTGTGCGAAGTCCTCGGCGATCTCGAGACCGCGAATCTGGGCCTCGCGCATGCGCTTCGAGCCGAGCTCGAAATCGACCGGTGCCGCCCGTGGAGCGAGATCGAGTTCGACGGGTGCGTCCTCACGATCCGGCGCGCCCTCGAGTTCTGGTCGCTCCTCGGCGACGCGAGCAATCAGCAGGGGACCAGTCGACTCGTGGATGCCAGTTCGAGTCGAGTGGAGCTCGCGTTGCGTCCGGCGAAAGACGAAGGCGCCGAGACACTCGAAGCTTGGCAATTGCGCGCGGAAGGCATCGATCTGCCAATGCGCGCAGAATCGGATGCGGGGAGGCCGGCCCGCGTGTTCGGCGTGCGATACCGCAGTTTCGCGCCCAAGGTAGGGATGCACCCTTTGCTCGGGCCGCAGGTCCCCGTGCGATTGCTCCTCGTGAATCGATCAAAGGAGGAGGCGCTCGAGGTCGCTCTCCACGAGTGGCGAGCCGACGGGCAGGCGTACGATGGGCTTCCGGCCGATCTGGAAGCGGCTGCAGAGCGACGCGCTGCACGCTGCGTCCGGCGGCGCATTGCGCTGAACCAAGTGCCTGAGGCACGCCCCGCGCCCAGGGGGTCATTGAGCGAATACTCCTTGGATTTGCGCTACGCATCCGCGTCCTCTTCCGGATTCGTCAAGTGAAAGCGCCGCCGCGGCGAAAGGCTATTTCTGATCGGCCCAAGAGTCGGGAGGCGGGCGGACGAGGCTGGCCTCGCGGGCGCCGCCGGCCGACCAACGGGCGTCGTCACCAATCAGCCATTCGAGCTGTTCTCGCACGGCAGCTTGGAGCGCCGGCGCATTCGTGTGCCCAACGTTCGCGTGGATCACCCGAGTCGGTAGGCCCCGGCGTTCGATCCGGCCCGCGGCCGCAGTGGCCGGTGGGCCGCACCAACTGGACCCACACCCAAAAAGCACGCGCTGTCCGCCGCGGTCTCCGAACTCACCGATGTTCCAGTCTCGCCACTGGTCGACGCCGCCGTCGAGGAGCACGACGCGGGGGAAGCGGGCGGGGGCCCTTTGTGCCAGAAGCGCGGCTTCGACCGCGCCGAGCGAGAAGCCGGCCAGGAGCGGACGATCGACGTCGACGCGGCCTGCGAAGCGTTCGGCCAACGCGCGAAGCGCCGCGTCGACGTGAAGCCGCAGGCGTTCACCGCCCGGAAGGGTGAATCGGCGCTCGGCTTGGGTCGAACGCTGCGGGTCGTCTTCGCCGCGCGGACAGAGGACGAAGGCGGCCCCTTCCGTGATGTTCCGCCAAGCATCGCAGTGCGGCTCGGGCCGGCCGCCAAGGCCGTGCAGAGCGACCACGACCGGCCGATGCGGCGCGTCGGCGGACGGCTCTGCGACGACCGAATCCGGAAACCCCGGCACGTGAATGGCCAATAGCGGCGGCGGCCCCGGAGTCCACTGCGGGCTGCTCGGCTCGGGCTCGTCACACGTCACCGAGCGGGGATCCTCACTCGTGGCCTCGAGTCTTTCCGCCCGAGTGGGTCGCTCGGGAAGCCGAGAGGGACCTTCGAGAGCGCAGGCGGCGACGGCAATCGAAAGTGCCAATGCCGCAGGCCGTGCCGCGATAGGACCCGACTTCACCGGAAGATGATGAAAGACCCTGCAAGGGTCAATGAGGCATCGGCAATGTAACTTTGTCGAAAACCCCAGATAACCCCGGGTGTGGGATCGGCCTTTAGGAGGTACATGCCGGAATCGAACACTTCGTCGTCCTGACGCTCGAGAATCACTCGTTCGATAACCTCCTGGGTTTCTACGGACCGGCGACTTTTGGACAGCGCGTCGACGGCCGTTGCTCGTGGTCCGGGGCGTTCGGCTTCCCGCTGTTCTCGCTTCTCCGTTCGTGGGCCCGGCGGTCATGCACGCGCCGCGGTTCTTGGACGTTTGAGATTGGCGGCCGGCCAATGAGGAAACGACGCCTCCCGTCGAACGAGGACCCGCGCATCCCGACCTTTCGGGGCGAGGGCCCCGGTTTTCGAGTAACCCGAACGAAAGCTGTGGCAAGGGCCGCCATTGGCTTGGGCTTTGATCCGAGATAGGTTGTTGTGTTTAGAGGCGTCTCATCGTGCCGCGAGTCATCGCAAGGGGTCCCGATGGGCGCGCTGAATACACGCTCGAATTGGACGATCAGCGTGCCGTGCTACTGGGCCGAACCCCCGATCGGCAGGCGGTGGGGCCGGAGTCCGGCGTAGCGGGCCGGGCAATCGAAGCAATCTCCGTGGTGGGGCCAAGTGTGTCGGGCAACCATGCCTTGCTCTGGGCCGAGGGCCAAACCGTCTGCGTTCGCGACCTGAGGAGCCGAAACGGCACATGGGTGCTCCTGCCGAAAGGCCAATCCGTTCGGGTCGCCGGTCCGGAGGTAGTGGTGCAGCTTGCGCAAGCCGCAGGCAGCGCGGCTTCGGGCGACGAACCGGCCGCACCGACTTGGCGCACCGCGCGCGAGTACTCTCGGGCGGTCGGAGGCTCTATCGAACGATGGCTGCACGCGCACGGCATCGAGGCGCGCGCGACCGTAGTCGCCGACCAAGAAGGCGACTCGCACCCGACGGGCATACCCCTTGCGCCGGGCGATTCGCTCCACATCCTGCCGCTCGGGACGACGGACGCGAGCTGGTCCAAACTGCTCGAGCGCCTGTGGAGTTGGACGGCACGTCAAAACGCGATTTACGAAAATGAGGAAGAAACCCGTCGAGAGGGGATGATCCTTGCCTCTCGCGCCATCCGAGTCGCCCACGCCGACGTGGTCGATGCGGCGAAGACAGGTGCGCCGACGCTGCTTCTCACGGGCGCAACCGGGGCGGGAAAGGAGATGCTCGCGGAAGTCTTCCACAGGCATTCCGGCCGGAATGGCCCATTTGTCACTGTAAACTGCGCGATGTTCAGCAAAGACCTATTCCGCTCCGAGCTATTCGGCGCTGAGGCTGGATCGTTCACCGGCGCCACGCGCCGCATCGTCGGCGCGGTGGAGCGAGCCCAGGGGGGCACGTTGTTTCTCGACGAAATCGGAGACATGCCGCGCGAGATCCAGCCGATGCTGCTGCGCTTTCTCGATCGGCGCGAATACGAGCGGATCGGTCAATACGGTCGGACTCAACGAGCCGACGTGCGCGTGGTCGCGGCCACGAACAAGGACCTTCGGGACGCGGCGCGCACCGATGCCTTCCGCGCTGATCTATGGTTCCGGCTCTCGGTCCACGAAGTGGAAGTGCCTCCACTGCGGGCGCGATGGGACGACGTGAGCGCCTATCTCGAGACCGTCCGCACCGAAGACGGGCGAAGCTCCGTGCGCGAGGCGCTGTCCCCGGAGGCGGTCGAGCTCCTGCGCACGTACCCGTGGGAGGGGAACTTTCGTGAGCTCCGAGCGGTTGCGGACCGTCTTTCCAGCGTCGGGCGATTGGGCCCGATAGACGCGACGGCTTGCCGGCGCGAGCTCAATCGGGGAGCGCTCCGGCCGATTTCGTTGGCTCCCGGTTCAGTGACTCCAGCGACGCCCGATTGGGGCGCGCTCCTTTCCCGAGCGGTGCAGGGCTTCGTAGAGGACCACGGACGGGAGCCAAACAGCTGGGACGATCAAAAAGAGTGGAACGAGAAGTATCTCAAGCCACTTCTCTTCTTCCAGTTGAGCGGGGCCGCCGCCTATCCGGCCCCCACGGACGAGGACGCATTGTCGTCGATCGCTGCGAAGACCGCCGCCCGTGTCCACGCAGACCGCGGCACGGCAGCCAAGCAGCTCGCGAGGTATTTCGAACGTTTCGGGTCGAAGTCGGACGCGTAACAATCGTCGCAAGAAAGTCGCGAGGAGGTTGGGAATGTGGACCCGACTCCGAGAGCGGGATCGCGATCGCAGACAGACCGGGGCCGTTCTTCAATGATCTCCTTTGGATAGCACGTGGCGCGCGCCGTGCGACATGGGCGGGGATGTCCTCTGTCTCCCGTCTCGTCGCGGCGAAGGCCGTCGAACCATCGGATCTTCCCTCCCTCCCCTCCTACGACACCCCCTGGGCCGCGGCGCTCGATTCGCCGGAGAGCCTCATGGGCCCAACCGCGTTCGGAAACGTTTGGGGAGACATCATTCGCGGGCGGCTGAGACCCCTGCGCGAGGCAGCGGCCGGCCGGTCCGTTTGCCTCCTTGGCCAAGCGACCGGTCGACCCTGCGCGCTGGTCCCCGACGACGCGTCGCTCGTCGTGAAAGTACTCTGCGGAGAGCCGCGGAAGGCATTGGCCGCAGAAATGCGCATCGCGGTATCGACCGCCACGGGTCGCTTCTTACGCGCGCTCGACAAGCTCGGTCTGGGCGGTCGGAACATTCCTCTTCCGCTCGTCCTCGCGGCCCAGAGCTGGGCGGGCGTGGACGCAATCCCGACCGCCCGAACGGGGTGGTTCGACCACGAGGGCGCACGCTGCATGGCGCTGAGCGTGCCCCGGCCCTCCACCGAACGGCTCCCGGCTCTGACTCGCGGACAACAGGAAGTCGCGCTCTGGCTAATCGAAGGACTGACGCGATACGAGATTGCCACTCTCCGCCGGACTTCCGTGCACACAGTCGCGCGTCAATTCCACTCGATCTACAACACATTGCGCGTGACCGGGCGCTACGAACTCATTCGCCGCGTCGTGGAGCTCGACTGCTTCAGCGAACCTCGCGGGACGAATCCGCCGTAGCCCCTCGCTCGGACGCTCACGTCTCGTCCCCTTCGGTGACGACGCTCAGCGTGAAGGGCACTTGGACGTGAATATTTCCGCCCCCGTGGGGCGGCTCGAAGACTCCCTGCTCGATGCGATGAACGATGCACGCCATCGTAGAGCTGCCCAGGATGGTCGCGCCGGTCGTGTCCACCTTGCGCACGCGCCCGTCGCTCCCCACCATGATATCGACCGAGATGGCACCTTGCGCTTTGGGATTGACGCGCAGGCGCTTCTTGTAGCAACCGAGCAAATCGTCGGTCATTCCCGCCAAAACCGCGTTCGCGTTGTCGATCTCGCGCCGTGTGTAATCCGGATCTGGAGCCGCGCGCGCGATCATTCGCGGCGCTTGGCAAGAGAGTTTGCATTCGACCTCCGCCGGGCCGGACGACGGCTCGGTCCCTGTGGGCGAATCGGAGGCAGGCGACGCCGCAGTTGCCTCCGGGCCCGCCAGCGCGACGGACGGGACTTGCGCGGGGGCACGGGAGGCGGAGCAGCCGGCGCACAGACATGCGATGAGAACGACGTGGAAGACGGGGGCGAGGCGCATAGGTGAAGGCGAAAGTTGCAGCACTCGTGCCTTCCGACGCTTCGCGGGAAATGCCGAGGAGCCTCTCTCTCCCCCTACGCAATTCGTTCGTCGTTCGGCAAACGCTTCACCTTCATATCGTCAGGGCCGGGCGAAGAGCATCGACCAGTTGGCAAAGGGGCGTAGCTCGATGAACTGGGCCTCCATGAGGCCGCGCGCGACCAGCGGAAGCTTTCGCAGCAGCCGTTCGGCCTCGGCGGCGCTCTCGGACTCGAGCACGAAGACGACTCGCGTGGGCTTTTCCGTGGCATAGGCCTCCCGCAAGACGCCCCTGGTGAAAAGGTCCCAGGACCCCTTGAGCTCCGTCGCGAGCTCGCTGCGAATGGCATCCATGGGGGCGTCGGGTGCGACATCGATGATGGCCATTATTTTCACGTCGGCATTCCTCCACTTGGGGACCAAGCTGCGTCCGAGCTCGTGCGCAGAGCATGACTCGACCTCGACCGACAAGGCGAACTTTTTTTGGATTTCGAGTCGGCCGATGACGGACTGTTTCGCCCATGCGCAATGTCCGTGCTGTCGTGGCGCTGATGAGCTTCTTCGCGTGGATCGCAGCCGGGGGCACCTCCGGTTGCGGCGGTTCGAGCGGCTGGAACGGCAACTCCGGGAACGGCAGCGATGCCGGAACCGAGGCCGAAACTGCTTCAGGAACCTCGACTGCGAGCTCGGGAGCGGCCGAAGGCGGAGCCGTCGAAGTGCCCGCCAGCGGTGGCGGGAGCACGCTCACCCTCCGTCCGCCGGACGGGGGCTCGAGCTCTTCCGCCCCGTCCAGCTGCACGTCGCGAGGGCAGTGTGTGAACTGGAGCTGCCCGAACGCTGGACACACGACGATCCACGGCACGGTCTACGATCCTGCCGGGCTCAATCCCCTCTACGATGTCGCCGTCTACGTTCCGCAGAGTCCGCCCGCACCACTTCCCGCGGGCGCGTCCTGCTCTACGTGCGAGAGCCTGTACACCGGCGGTGTCGTGGCAGGCGCGCTGACCGACGCGGACGGGAATTTCTCGATCGTCGACGCCCCCACCGGCACGGGAGTTCCGCTCGTCGTGCAGATCGGCAAGTGGCGCCGGCAGTACGAGATCGACGTGGCGGATTGCGCGGACACTCCAGAGGCGGCGCTCCGCCTGCCCGCGAACGCGAGCGAGGGAGACCTGCCGAACATCGCCGTATCGACGGGTGGAGCCGATTCACTGGAGTGCCTCCTGCGGCGGATCGGCGTGGACACGGGCGGCGACGGAGGCACCGGTGAGTTCGTGAGCGGGGCGGCGATCGGCGGCCACGTTCACATCTTCCAGGGAGGAACGACCATGGCGGCGACGAGCGGCGGCGTAGCCGGGACACCGATTGCGGGCGCGGCGATGGCGGGCGGCTCCCCCGCGTCGGCGACAGGCCTTTGGACCTCCTCGGCCGCCTTGCAGCAGTACGACATCGTCATTCTTTCGTGCGAAGGGGGAGAGACGGCGGATCCCAATCCGCAAGCGTTGAATGACTATGCGGGATTGGGAGGACGCGTTTTCGCGTCTCACTTCCATTACAACTGGTTTACGCTGCCGCCTTTCGCAGCATACGATCTCGCGACTTGGACCCGTGGAACGAACAACACCGGAAACATAGCCGCGCTAATCCAGACGACGTTGTCCGACGGCGTGACGCCCTTCCCCAAGGGGATGGCGATGCAGCAGTGGCTCACGAACGTGAGCGCGCTGACCGGCGCGCCGCCGGAACTTCCCATCCAAGTATCCCGGCACAACGCCGACGTGAGCGCCGCCAATACGCCGTCGACCGCGTGGATCGTGGCGGACCCGAACGCACCGGCGCCCGGCGCGACGCAGTATTTCTCTTGGGACATGCCCGTTGGTAGCTCGAGCCAGCAGCCTTGCGGACGGGTGGTATACAGCGATTTGCACGTCGGCGCGGCCTCGGGCGATTACGGCCAAGGGCCGACCACGCAAAACGTCCCCCCGGGAGCCGTGACACCGAGCGGCTGCGCGAACAACCCGCTCTCGCCCCAAGAAAAGGCGCTCGAGTTCATGCTCTTCGACTTATCGTCGTGCCTGACTCCCGTCAGTCAGAAGCCGCGGGCACCGGGAACCGCCTTGTAAATCCGCTGCGGCGGCTACCGTATACGGTTCACCCTGGTCCCGCTGGAGTTTGTGTGGTCGCAACTTGTGATTCGACTTCGGACCCCCGAGAAATGGCTGGCCTTCCATGAGGCGAGTGAATTTGGCGGCGGCGGAGCCGGTGCGGGAGCCTAGTCCTCTCAGGCCGGCCGTGGGGGCCACGCCCTTACGGTGACCTGGCGCAGCGAAACCCGATGTACCCGTCGCGCTGCGTGGGATCGAGCTGGCTGCGATGAGCGGGCAAAAGACCAGACGCGTCGTAACCGAAGCTGCCGCCCCGGAACGCCCGGTCACCGTCCGCCGTCAAGTACGCGCAATCGACACATGGATTGGCGTAGGCGTTGACCACGGAGTCCAAGTTCCACTGCCAGACGTCGCCCGCCAAGTCGAGCTGACCCCAAAGCCCAGCTCCGAGAAGCGCGGTCCCTACCGGCGCGACGCTCGACGAGCCGTTGCATTCGCCGGAGCCCGACGGGTAATAGCAACCGTAAATCGCGTACTCGTTCGACATACCCGGCGGGGTCGAACCCCACGGGTATTCGCGCTGCTGGTTGCCTCCCGCCGCCGCGTATTCCCATTCCGATTCGCTCGGAAGGAACCCGCCGTCCCAAATGCAGAACGCCTGCGCCTCGTACCAGGTCACGCAGTTGAGCGCGACAGCCTCTTGGCCGCTCGGCGTCTCCGTCCAGGTCCCGTAGCCGGAGTCGCAAGTCAGGTTGTCGTTCGTCGGCGCGATGTTGCCGTCGTCGCCCGCCACCCATCCCGTCTCGTACGTCCCGGCGCTCGCGCTGTTGGACAACCCCATTCCTCCGTTGAGGTGCGTGTGTTTGCCCGAGCCCGCGGGCGGCACCCAACCGCCGTTCCACGCCGTCGCGAACGCACGGAACCTGCCCACGGTGACGGAATACTTGTCCAGCCGGAAGCTGCTTACGGTTGCCGGATCGGCCAACCCCGTCGCGCCAGTGCCGTCGTTGGTGTAGGTCCTGGAGTACGTACCCCCCGGAACCATCAGGCTGAGGCAGCAGCTGTCGCCGGATGGCCCGCAGCTCGTCGTCCCCGGCCCGCTCGTGCGGCAGCTCGGAGGTACCGCACCCGGTCCACACGTCGAACCGGCACATGCGTCGGCGCCGGCGGCGGCCCGGCTCGCGTCGATTTCGGAAGTCGACCGAGGTGCCGGCGAACATCCCAGGAGACCGCCCGCGATCGCGAGCCAGGACGCCCGAGCGTACGACAAAGTGAACAAGGATTGCCTGTCGTCGTCGGCGTCAGGTGCTCGTCTTCTTCCAGCCGTCGAGCTCCGTGATTCGCGAGAACCACGCGTGGACGTTCGGAAACTCCGCGACTGGAGCCTCCACTTGCTTCGCGTACATCAGCGAGGACGCGAGAGTCAGATCTGCGATGGTGAGCGAGTCTCCAACGATGTACTTTTTTCCGTCGAGGCGCTTGTTCAGAACGGCCGCGAAGCGGCGAAAGTTCCCGAGCGCGTCCTGAATCTTGCCCGCGTCGGGTTCGCCGAGCCCCATCATGCTCTTGAACATCTTCTCGAATCCCAGGGTGCCCATCTGCGGGGCGAAATGCGAGGCATCCCAGAATTGCCAACGTGTGACGTCGGCACGAGCCGCTTCGTCCCGCGGAAGGAGGCCCGACTCGGGCTTCTTGGCGGCGAGGTATTGCATGATGGCCCTCGACTCGGTCAGCACGAAATCGCCGTCCACGAGCGTCGGGACCGCACCGTTCGGGTTGAGCGCGAGGTATTCGGGGTTCTTGTGCTCTCCTTTGGCGAAGTCGAGCTGCTTCTCTTCGAGCTGGATCCCCAGAACCGCGGCCGTGAGGCGAACACGGCGGACGTTGGGGGACAGTGGGTTGTAATAGAGCTTCATGGGTAACCTCCGGGGTGAACAGAAGGCGCCCGGGCAGCGCGGGTGTCAAGGCCGGAGAGGACGGCATGGTCACGGCTTCGCGGAAAGCGGCCGCAGGTGGCTGCTCGCGCTGGCGCTCGCTGCATCGGCCGCGTTCGCGCAACCTACCGCCGCCGCGCACAGTCTCCAATCGACCCAGCTTCGCCTTCGAATCGTGGGGGCTCGCCTCGAAGGGGAATGGGAGATTCAGCCAGCGGACGCACGCACCGCCCTCGGAGTCGATTCCCCCGAGCGCGGGTCGGTCGGACCCCTCGAAATCTCCGAACTCGAACCGGAGCTGCGCGCTTACCTCGCCGGCCGTCTAACGCTTTCGACGGCCGGCCGCACGTGTCCACTCGAGGTGAGCGCGGGGCGGATCGATTGGCAGTCCGACCCGAGCCAGTGGGTCTTTCCTCTGGCCGCCACATGCCCCGTCGAGCCAGCCCGAATTTCGATGCGTTGCGACCTGCTCTTCGACCGCGACCCGATGCACCGCGCGTACTATTCGGTCGAGGACGCACGCGTCACGCAGGTCGGTCGGTTCCGCAACGACGTTCGCTTCGTCACGCTCGACGTCCACCAGTTTCATTTGTGGACGGCATTCCTCGAATTCGTCCGAGAGGGAGTCGAACACGTCTGGTCGGGATGGGATCACCTCCTCTTTCTACTCGCGCTTCTGCTCCCTTCACCCCTCGTGCTCGCAGGCGGGCGCTGGCTTCCGGCATTGGGGCTCCGCGCAACGGCGCACGAAGTACTGAAGATCGTCACGGCGTTTACGCTTGCCCACTCTCTGACGCTCTGCGCTTCGTTCTTCGGGTTGATTTCGCTCCCCGCCCGGTGGGTCGAAGTGGGGATTGCGCTCTCCGTGTTCGCCGCGGCGTGGAACAATCTGCGGCCGTTCCTCCCCCGGTACGCGTGGGCGATGGCCTTCGGGTTCGGCTTGATTCACGGGCTCGGATTCGCCGGGGCGTTACGCAACCTCTCGCTCCCGATCCATGCGCGCGGCGTCGCGCTCGCGGCCTTCAACGTCGGCGTAGAGCTCGGCCAGCTCGCCGTCGTCGCACTCGTACTTCCGTTGCTCGTTGCAGCGGCCAAGCGCCGCTGGTATCCGCGCCTGGTCATGGGCGCAGGATCGCTGCTCATCGCCTGGTTGGCCGCAGTCTGGATCCTCGAGCGGGCGTTTGGCTTTTCGATCGCGTAGAGCCCCCCTTGCACGCGGGTCGGACTACTTCACGTGCGCCAGAAACGCTTGCCCGTTCGGTGAGCCGAGGCCGGTGACGTCGTCGAAGCCCACGGTCGTGTGAATGGAGAGAGACTCCGGGGGAAACTCGATGAACGCCCCGCAAGTACCACCGGGAGACTCACTGAAGTCGAACGTGGCGACGACACCGGGCGCGGGGCTGACCGCGATCGGTGATGCGAGGGGGAGGGCGTCGGCGAAGGCGCCGCTCTTCGAAGCCTTGTAGAGGAGTGGGTTCGCGAACCCGAACGTTCGCTTCGCGTGCTGCTGCGCGAGCGCGATGACGCCTGCGAACAGCGGGGAGGACAGGCTTGTCCCGCCGATGACGATCTCCTGGTACGTGCCGGTGAGCTGCGACGTTCCGATGACGAAGCCCGTCACGGGATCGGCGACCATGCTCACGTCGGGGATGACCCGCGCCGGCACGCCGGGCGTATTGGCGATGCTCGAAGGCACGACTCCTTGCTGATAGGTCGGCTGCGGGAAGAGAATGCTGACCCCACCCCCGCCGCCGAAATAGAAGAGGCCGGGAGCCGACGGACACCAGACCTCCTCGAAGGAAATCGGCGGCGGCTCGGCGTCACCACCGCTCCCCTTACGCCCTCCGCCGTCGTCCGCGGCCCCGCCGTCGTCCCCTGCGTCGTCGCCGCCTCCTGCCTCGTCCCCTCCACCCCCGCCGGAGCCCGCCTCGGGCGTGCCTGCTTCGGACGGATCCGCAAAGACGCCTCGCGAAATCACATTCGACGTGGGCGCCGGACCGCCTCCCGGAGACGGACCCGAGCCGTCCCCAACCGTACCGGCATCGGTCCCCGGCGCGACGACAGGCACTTCTTCGAGGAAGCTCACGCCGGTTTCCCAGCCCGTTTCCCAAAGGCGCTGACCGAGACTTCCCAGCGCGAGCGACGTGCCGCCGACGGAGGTGATCGTGGCCAGCGATCCCGGGAAGCTGATGGTCGGGTTGCCGAATCCATACGAGTCATCGCCGCTGTCTCCCGAAGAAAAGTAGAGCCCAATTCCCTTGAGCGCGGCTTGCGTCGCGAGCGCCTCCCAAATGAGTGCGTCGGTGAGTCCGGCCTCGACCTGCGTCTCGTACGAGTTGGAGACGATCGTCGCGAGTTTCTTCTCGATGATCAGATTCACTGCAGCGACGAGGTCTTGGTCCGACTGGCTCTGCGCAGCGACCGCGACGATTCGTGCGCCCGGCGCGATCGCGTGCGCGGCCTCGACGTCCAACGTCTGCTCGACGTACCAGCCCGGATCGGGCAAGGTGGCGGTCCCCGGAGCCCAGTACGTCGCGAGCTGCGATGCGGCAAATGGATAGTCGGAATCGTTTTGTGCCGCATAGGTCTGCACGTCCGAGAGC
>JBAULD010000015.1:0-14163 GCA_049578005.1 Polyangiaceae bacterium | reverse complement strand
GCTCAGGGGCCCGCCGCTGGAAACTGGCACGTCTCCTTCTCCCGCGACGAAGCGTGTGGAGGCGAGCTTCTGGCGAAAAGGGATGTCGCCGTTATCGGGGCGCGGTCCACCGTGACGTCTTCGCCTCCGGGCGTTCTCTGGGCGACCCGTGCGGCCTGGTCGCCCTCGCTCGAGAATGTGTACTCCGCTTGGATTGAGCACTTGTTCGATGCGCCCCTCGACGAGCAGCCGAGCTGGGGCGCGCTCCACGAAGTGCTGCGCGATCGCTCGCGCAACTTTCTCTTCGACTACCTCGGTAGGGCGGAGGATGAACAGGGAATAGTCGTCCGACCCGACTGCGCCGACCTTCCGTATTTTCTGCGCGCGTACTTCTCCTTCAAACTTGGACTCCCCTTCGGTTGGTCGCGCTGTTCGCGAGGCGAGAACGGCACGCCGCCGACGTGCACCGACTTTGCGACGAGCGCCGAGCCGTTCCCGTCAATTGACGGCAAGGCGCCGCCGTTGCCTTCTTGGCTCGATCCGGAGCGGGAGCCGCGCACGGGCGACGCCAGGCGCTTCGGCGAGTTTTTACGAACCACGCTGGCTGATGCGGCGCAGTCGGGCGCCGGCCGCACGCCCGCAAACGACGAGACGGGCGACTACTACCCGGTTGCACTCTCCGTCGACACCCTTCGTCCCGGGACCATCTTCGCCGACCCGTACGGACACGTCCTCGTCGTCGCCAAACGAATCGCCCAGACACCGACCCAACCAGGGGTTTTGCTCGCGGTCGACGGCCAGCCCGATGGGACGGTGGCGCGCAAGCGCTTCTGGCGTGGCAATTTTCTATTTGCGGTCGATCCGGCGCTCGGCAGCGCTGGCTTCAAGCGCTTTCGGCCGATCGTCCGGGACAAGGCAGGGTCATTTCGCCGCCTCGGCAACTCCGAGCTCGCCGACTTCTCGCTCGAGCAATACGCGGGGGGAGTCGAAGGTTTCTACGACCGAATGGAAGACGTTCTTTCGCCCTCGCCCCTCGACCCGACCCAGGCCCTCCTCGAGACGATGCGGGCGCTCGAGGAGCAGGTCAAAACGCGCGCCGTGTCCGTCGAAAACGGCCGCAAGTTTCTCGCGAGCGGAAAGCCGGCCGCGGACATGCCCGACGGCGCGAAAATCTTCGAAACGACCGGCAATTGGGAAGATTACTCGACACCGTCGAGAGACCTGAGACTCTTGATCGCGATCGACGTCACGCGTGCGCTTCCTTCTCGGGTGGCGCGGCGAGCCGAGCGCTACGCGATGCCGGCCGGCAGGCCCCCGGGTGACGTACAGCGCGAGCTCGAAGAACGCGTCCGCCGCGAACTTCTGGAGCGAAGGTTCGAGTACACCCGAACCGACGACTCGACCTGGGGACTCAGTCTTGCGGACGTCGTGGAACGGCAAACGGCGCTCGAGATGGCCTACAATCCGAACGAGTGCGTCGAGATTCGCTGGGGCGCGCCCCCTGGTAGCAACGAAGCTTCCACGTGTCGCGCGCATGCGCCGGACGCACAGCTCGCCAAGATGCAGGGCTACCGCGCTTGGTTTCACGAGCGGAGAAGGCCGCCGCGGTGAGGCCTTGCTGCGTGCTAGAAGCAGGCCTCAGCTCATGTATTTCCAGGAAGTCATCCTCGCGCTGCAGGAATTTTGGGCCAAACGCGGCTGCCTCATCGTACCTTCCTACAACTCGGAGGTTGGAGCCGGGACGTACAATCCCGCCACGTTCTTGCGTGCCCTCGGGCCAGAACCGTGGAAGGTCGCATACGTCGAACCGTCGCGCCGGCCCACGGACGGACGCTACGGGGAGAACCCGAACCGTACGCAGCAGTTCCACCAGTACCAGGTGATCCTCAAACCATCACCGCTCGACATTCAAGACCAATACTTGGCGTCTCTCCTCGAGCTAGGAACAAAGCCTGAAGACCACGACGTGCGCTTTGTGGAGGACGATTGGGAGTCGCCCACGCTCGGCGCCTGGGGCCTGGGTTGGCAGGTGTGGCTCGACGGACTAGAGATTTCGCAATTTACCTACTTTCAGCAGGTGGGC
Source organism: Polyangiaceae bacterium (assembly GCA_049578005.1). Taxonomy (GTDB): domain Bacteria; phylum Myxococcota_A; class Polyangia; order Polyangiales; family Polyangiaceae; genus Palsa-1150. The sequence continues at coordinate 12,101 of JBAULD010000015.1, read as the reverse complement.
GGCATCGACTGCAAGCCGGTGAGCGGGGAGCTTACGTACGGTCTCGAGCGAATCTGCATGCACCTGCAGAACGTGGAGTCGTTTTGGGACATGCAGTGGGCCCCCGGAGTATCGTACGCCGAGCTCGTGCGCCGCGGAGAGTGGGAATGGTCGACCTACAACTTCGAGCAGGCAGACACCCAGGCGCATTTCGAGGCGTTCGATCAAAGTGAAAAGGAGTGCAAGCGTCTCCTTTCGATCGGCGGCGACGATCCGCTGAAGCGACTGGTGCTCCCGGCGTACGATTTCGTGGTCAAAGGGGCACACGCTTTCAACGTGCTCGACGCGCGCGGCGCGATTGGAGTCACCGAAAGGCAGCGCTTCATTGCCCGCGTGCGGACGATGGCAAAGGGCGTCGCTGAGGCTTGGCTTGCGCAGCGCGAAGCCATGGGGTTTCCTCTTCTCCAAACGCGAGCCGCAGCCGAGTAGGTCGCAGCGACGATGTTTGTCCTCCGCCTCGCGCTCGTGTCTCAGGTCTTACTCACCGTGGCTTCGTGCGCGAGTGTGGCGCTCGATCCGCGCTATCCGGCGCGCGAATCGGGCTGCCCGGTGAAATCATTTCCGGGTGAGCCCCCGACTCCAGTCGACGATCTCGGAACGGTTGCGGTCGACTGTTCGCGTCGTGGCCGCGGGGGCTGCGAGCGGGAAGCGCTTGACGTCGTTTGTAAGCGCGGTGGCGACGTCGCCTGGGGTCTAGCAGACAACTCGCTCACCACGACGAGGCTCGTGGTTCACGCCGGCCATACTCGGCGCGCGCTGGCGAGGCCTGGCGAACGAGGATGCGCGGTGAGCGTCTTCCGCGACGCTCCTCCGGTGGCCACCGAGAACGTCGGCACGGTGACAGCTCTCTGTCCAGTCGATGACTCGAAGGACAGCTGTCTCCGCGAGCTGGAAGACGAAGCTTGCATGCTGGGAGCCAACGTGGTCTGGCAGATCGAGGGTCCGACCCGCGAGGCTACATCCGAGGGCGATAAGCTCCGGATGCGCGGACGGGCGGCTCACACGAAGTAAGCGTTATTCCAGGCATTTCTCGAAGGCGTCCGCGTTCAGGGCTCGCATCGCGCAGGCAAACTCGGCCTGGCTGACCTCGGAACTGCAGTTCTTGAAGGCATCGTCGCCGCGCGCTTCCCGCTTTTCTCGATCTCGCTCCAAGCCTATCTGCTCGGCAGACGCATCCGGAAACCTCTCAGTGACCACAAGCTGAGCGTACCGATCGAGCAGCTGTTCACATTGGGTCGCGGTTACTTTCGGGTGGCACCCGCAGATAGAGGCCACGACGGTTGCGAGCAAACTCCACGTCGCCGGCCGAGTTACCGCAAGCATGTATCGAGCTCCCGAAGGGTCGACGCGGCCCGGACGCATAGGATTGTCTTGTCGGTCACACGGCGGCTCTCACACAACTTTATCTGGTCTTCGAGGGCGTCCCGCACTTGCCGTTCCCGCTCGGCAATTGCCGCGACGTCGTTGTGGCTCAGCTCCTTCATCTGGAGCTCGACGCTTCGGTCGACGATGAGCCGGCAGTCCGCGTCGGTCGCGCGGCGACCGCAACCCGAAGCGACCAGCGCGCTGGAAATCATCGCGAGCGTCAAGAGAACAAGAGTGCCATGGCGCACGCGCGGACGCCTAGCACGTTTTGGTCGCAGGGGAGCGCGAATGGTAAGCTCATCGGCGTGGCGGGAGCGCGGCGCGGAACAATATCGGCACCGTCTAGCGCGGGCAGCGCGGGCGACAGAGAACCCCTTCTTTCCGCACGCCTGGCGCGCCGAACGCCCGAAGACCTTCTCGGCAAAGCGATGGCAGCGCGCTCTCCTGCCGCGAGAGGGCGCTGGGCTCGGCAAGGGCTCGCGGCGCGCATCGGGCTAGACAACACGACAAAGGCGATGCTCCTGAGACAGCTCTGCCTCGCCCACTACGAAACGGGCCGCTTTAGCAAGGCTCACACTGTCGCTCTTCAGGCGCTCGAGCTCGAGGTTCTATGTGACGTGCTGCACCAAGATGCCGCACGGGCGGCTTTGGGGGAAGGGGACGCGAAGTCTGCTCTTTCGCACTTGCGTCGTGCCGCCCGCCGCGCTCCGCCTTCGCGGCGGGCATTCCACCTGTGGACGTTGGGGAGCGTGCTCTTTCTCCTGCATCGCTACGCGGAGGCCGCCGCGGTGCTGGCGCGCGCGGTACGTTGGGGGACGCACGACAAGCCGCTCTACCGTGCGCACCTGGCGCTGGTGCGCATCGCGTTGGGCGAACCTGTGGAAGACCTTCAGGCTGTCATCGATGACCTCGGGTCGGCTCCATGCGGGCAGGGGTATGGTCGGTTCGTTCTTGGTCATCTGGCTTATGCAGCGGGGAAATGGTCCGCAGCCCGGCGTTATCTCCTCGCCTTCGTGCGCCGCACTGAAGCCGCCCGTCCCGCTCTTGCGATGGCCCTGCGCGGCGAACTTCAGATGGCTCGTGCGACCCTCGGGAAAATGGCGGCCAATTGACAGTGCTAGAGTAAGGCTCGGCGCCCTGCGGAGGATTCGAACGTGAGACCGCGTTCCACGCTACTCGTAACATCGATTCTGGCTCTCTCGGTCGCCTTGTGGCCGCTCGCCGCGCTGGCGGATGTGGGAGGCTCGGACACGGGGGCCTTTCAGCGCGCCCTTTCCCACGGCGCTGTGTTCGCTCTCGGGGCGAGCTACGTGTTCGGCCTCGCGACGAGCCTCACGCCGTGCGTCTACCCGATGATCGCCATCACCGTTTCGGTCTTTGGCGCCAAGGAGGCGAAGACCCGTCTCGAAGGCACCCTCCTTTCGCTGACTTTCGTGCTCGGCATCGTTTGCTTGTTCGCGCCGCTCGGAGTCGTATCCGCCCTGACGGGCAAGGGGTTCGGCGCCGCACTCGGCAACCCGTGGGTCGTCGCGCTCATCGCGACCGTCTTCGTACTGCTCGCGGCCTCGCTATTCGGCGCGTTCGAGATCGCCCTACCGCCCGCGCTCCAGAGCCGCCTGTCGAGCGTCGGGGGTACCGGTTACCGAGGCGCGCTGCTCCTCGGCCTTGTGTGCGGCTTGATTGCAGCGCCGTGCGTCGGGCCGTTTCTCTTCGGACTCTTGGGATGGATCGCTACTACGCGCAACGTAGCGCTCGGCTCGGCCGCGATGGCGCTCTACGGTCTCGGACTGGGCACGCTATTCTTCGTGGTCGGTGCGTTCGCCGTGAATCTTCCGAAGGCGGGAGCATGGATGATGGGGATTAAATGGGTCGGGGGGGTGTGTCTCGCGTACATGGCGCTAGGCTACGTGCGGGACGCACTCCCAAAGGAAACCCTGCACAGGTTCTCGCACCCAAGCTCTCTGTATGGAGCCGCGGGCCTTGTGCTCCTCTCTCTAGGCCTCGTTCTGGCAGGGATTCACGTTGCCGCGGAGCGACGCCGGTCCACCATCGTCCGGATGTCCAAGCCTGCGAAGCTCGCGTCGATCGCGCCCGCCATCGCCGGCCTTTTTATGGTCGTCACCTGGTGGCAGCTTCCTCGGTCGAGCTTGATCGCGGTGGCGGGGGCGACGCCGGAAGGCGCCGCAGCCACCGAACTTCAGTGGGAGTCAAACGAGAGCGCGGCCGCTGCCCGTGCCGCCGCCGAACACAAGCCCTTGCTCATCGACTTCGGTGCTAGCTGGTGCGGAGCGTGCAAAGAACTCGATGAAAGAACTTTCCCGGACCCTCGCGTGAAGGCGGAAGGAGCGCGGTACGTGGCGCTTCACGTGGACGCCACCAACGACGACGATCCCGGGGTGACTCATGTACGCGAAAAGTACGGTGCGTCGGCCGGCCTACCGGTGGTTCTCCTCTTCGGAAGCGACGGCAAAGAGGCGGTCCGCTTTACGGAGTTCGTTCCACCGGACCGGTTCGCCGCCGCGCTTGCAAGCGTTCACTGACGGCGGCCGCCCGTCGCTGGGGCACAGCGGACGGCCGGCTACATTCCGCAGGAGATTGACGCGACAGCTACCTGGAACCCGCTCGAGCTGGATTCGAGGTAGGCGATGATCCCGCTGCCGTCGGGCGCCACAGCAGCTTGACTCTGGCCGGCGTTGGATCCCCGGCTCGAGATCGTGAGCGGCCCGCCGAGAGGAGTGCCATCAGCCCAGATTGTCAGTCCGCGCACTTCGTGAAGGGACATCGGCCCCTGCGTCCAAGTCACTAGAAAGCGGCCCCCTGGAATGACGGCAAGACCTGGCGACATCGCCTGATCGCCATTGCCTCCGGGCGGTATCGCAAAGAGCTGGGGCGTGGAGGGGGCCTCTCCTTCCGTGAAGCGAACCCAGCGAAGTCTCCATGGGTCGTCCGTCGAGGCGCGATCGGCCCACACCATGATGCCTGCACCGTCGTTGACAGCGATGGCCGGTGCGCCTACCGCGCCCCCCAGACCGTCCACTCGAAATAGGCTTCCCTTAGCCGCAAGACGGCCCACACCGTCAGCTGCGCCGACCCATTCCGCTCCAGGCGAACGAAAAGCGATCACTACGGACGATGGCTTCGATTCGGACCGAGCTCCTCGCACCGCGTCAATGGTCTCGCCCCGTTCGAGCGGCCATAGCTTTCTGGCGACCTCATGGTTCAAGGGCGCCCAGGCGATGTGTCCCCCCATGACACCGACCTGCAACGGAGGATCAATCGGGAGCGTGCGGCGTTCTCGCAGAGGGTCCCCCTTCCGATCGACATCTACCGCGAGAGTCAGGCGGCCGTGTTCACCCAGGACTGGCGTCACGCGACGGATCGGCAGTGCTGACGTGGCCGAGCTCGACTCGACGACCGAAAGCGATTTCGGTTCGAGACGAACGAGCATCGCCTCGTGATCGTTCGCTGCGAACCCAAGCGCGATGTCTTCGCCGAAGGCTCGCACTTCGACGCCCGCCGCAAGGGTCGCGTTCGGCGCCATGATGTGAGGCTCCCCTGTCCGAGCGCAGGTTGGCGAAGGCGGATCGGAGATCGGCGAGCTCACGGGGTTGGGAGTCGGGGCAGTCGCCGTCCGCAAACTCTCCGCCCACCCAGCGGGAGGAACTGTCGCGCCCCTTTGGCCGCGGAACCGACCCACGCTTATCGCGAGAACGCCGATTCCGACCCCAAGGATTGCTGGCACGAGGATCACCCAGGGCCATTTGCGGCCCGGTTCGTGCAGTTGCGTACGCACGCGGTCGTAAAACACCTTGCGCGATGTCGAGAGCTTCGACGCGTGGCGAAGCACTAGCCTCATGGCTGAGAGAACTGGCGAACGCATTCCACGCGGAATCGTCGTCAACTCGATGTCCGGACTCATGGCTGCGGGCGCCGGTAGAGCGTCGCCCGTCGCAACCACGGAAGAAAGAGGCAGGGGAGCTTGCCCTGTCTGCTCCGAAGCCCGCGGAATGGCACTCCCGGACGAGAGTTGCCGTAAGTCGACCGTGGGAAGGTTTTCTCCAGCTGCTTCTCCATCGACAGGCGACGGCAGCGGGCGCTCTCGGCCGGCGATTTCCGGCCGCGGAGGAGGGTTTGGCTTCGGAAGGAGAACAGCCGGGTGAGCCGGGCCAGGTCCAGGAACGGGGGGCGGTGCCGGCTGCTCCTTCTTCGTGACGACGAGACCCTTCTCTCCTGGTCGATCTTCTACCAGTACCGAGTCGCTCAGCTCTTCCGTGTCGGGGTCGGCGGGGGGGTGCGTCTTGTCGTTCAAAGCGGTGGCCTTCGGCCGAATCATACTCCGCACCGGCGACAGTTCCCCTCAACTTGCGCAGCAGGAGTGCGTTACGGGCCCGCCAAAGCAACCACGGCTTGCTTTACCGATGCGGCACCGCACGCCTCGAGCACAGCGGCACACGCGTCCATCGTGGCACCGGTCGTCCGAACATCGTCTATGAGCAGCACGGCTCTGCCCCGGAGACGCTCGGCCTGGCGCACGCGGAACGCCCCTGCGACATTGGCGATGCGGCCATCTCGGTCGAGTGTCGCCTGCTGCATAGTATCGCGAGTACGCTCGAGCGCGAGCGGGAGCCACGATGCCCCCAGCCGGCGCGCGATGCGACATGCGATGATCGCCGACTGATTGAAACCGCGCTCAGCCAGCCGCGCGACATGAAGCGGCACCGGAATGACCACCGAATTGTGGAGATCGTGTGCGTCGGGCGCGAGGGCGCGCCAGAGGAGGTCACCAAGGGGGCGCGCGAGATCGGGTCGACGTTCGTACTTAAGTCGGACGATGGCGCGCGCGACGGCCCCTCCGTATACGAACGCCCCTGTCAGAGAGACGTCGTCGCGGGCAGGGCGCTCAACGGTAGAAGCGCACGCCGGGCAGAAAGCGGAGGCCGGTGGAACTCGGGCGTCGCAGGCGGCGCACCGCGGCGGCGCCACGACCCAGGCGACGACATCGACGACCAACGCCGTCATCGACGCGGCAACGCTCATGTCCGCTCATCGGCCCAGTCGGGCCGGCGGTTGCTGGTCCGCCACGCTTCGTTCCTCGGAGGTCATGGCGAAGAGAACGTGGTCTTCCCATCGTCCTGCGATGGATAGATAGCGCTCCGCGACCCCCTCTCTCCGGTAGCCGGCCTTTTCGAGCACCCGCAAGCTCGGCCCGTTGCGAGGCATCACAGCGGCTTGAACCCGATGTAGTCCGATGCCCGAGAAGGCGAACGCGGTTGTGGCACGAACCGCCTCGGTCATGAGTCCCCGGCCTTGCAGCTCGTAATCGATCCAATAGCCGAGATAAGCGTTCTGAAACGCCCCCCGTAACACGCCCCCCAGCGCAATTCGACCGATGACACGGCTTTCGTCCTCGCGGCCCGCGATGATGAAAACGAACGTGTGTCCCCGTTTCCACTCCCGCCGGTGCTGCAGGACGGCTCGCGACACCGAGGCGAGCGAGGCCGGGTCCTCCCCCGGCGCAGGAGCGACACTCCAAGGGCGCAGATGTGCCGCATTGGTCCGGAGCGCGCGCCGCATCTCGGCGACGTCGCTCGTGCGCAGCGGGCGGAGGACGAGCCGCTCGGTCAGGATTCGCGTGGAGAGCGAAGGCACTTGCCACGCCGGGCGCACGATCGTCCGCGGTACTTCGCTCATAGAAGCTGCACGGGGTCGACGTCGATCGCGGCTCGGACGGTGCGCGGGAGCGAAGCACGCGCCTGGTCAACCAGCCCGAGTACCTCACGCAGCCGCGCCCGCTCGGAGGCCCGCAGCATCACGCGGAATCGCCACCGATTGCGGATCCGCGCGATGGGCGCAGGAGCGGGGCCCTGCACGAGAACGTGGCCGCCGCGCACCCCCTCGGATTCGAGCGCCACCCGCGCGAGCCGAGCGCAAGCCGCCCGCGCCTCGTCCTCCACCGGAGCATCCACGCGCACGAGCGCCGCTCGCGTGAAGGGTGGGTAGCCGAGCTCGCGGCGATCGGCGAGCTCGCGATCGAGAAAGGCACCCACGTCGTGTCTCGCGGCCAGCGCGATGGCGGGGTTGTCCGGATCCCATGTCTGAACGATCACCCTACCCTCGCGATCGCCCCGCCCTGCTCGCCCCGCAACCTGCACGAGAAGCTGAAACGCGCGTTCGCTCGCCCGAAAGTCGGGAATGCTGAGCGCCGCGTCCGCATTCACGACGCCAACGAGCGTCACGTTCGGCAAATCGTGCCCCTTCGTGACCATTTGAGTTCCAACCAGGATGTCGATCTCACGGGCACGCATCTTAGCCAAGAGTTTTTCCACTTTCCTTCCGCTCGCGACGTCGCGATCCAAGCGCGCGACGCGAGCTTGCGGGAAGGCGGACGCGAGTGTCTCTTCGAGCTTCTCGGTCCCCGTTCCTTCGAGGACGAGGGCCTCCGCCCCGCATGCCGCGCACCGGGCGGCGAGGGGAGCTTGAAAGTCGCAGTAGTGACATCGCACGACTTCACCTCCTCGCTTGTGAAAGGTGAGGGCAACGGAGCAATCGCTGCAGGTCGCAACTCGGCCGCAAGCCGCACAGCGCACACTCGGTGCGAAGCCGCGTCGATTCAGAAAAAGGATCACCTGTTCCCGCGCGGCCAACGCGCCTTCGATCGCTCGGTAGAGAGGCATGCTGATGCGCTTGTCGCCGACGGGGCTCGAACCCGTGCGACGGAGATCGACGAGCTCGACCCGCGGCAGCCGTTGCGCGCGCGGGCGGTCCGGCAGTGCCAGCTTGGTCGCGCGCCCGTTGCGCACAAGCTGTTCGCTCTCGAGCGACGGCGTCGCACTGCCAAGAACGCACACACCGCCGACGCGATGGGCGCGCAAAATCGCCATGTCCCGTGCGTGGTAGCGGACACCATCTTCTTGCTTGAAGCTCGAATCGTGCTCCTCATCCACGAGAATGAGGCCAAGCGCGCGCACGGGAGCAAACAGCGCGCTGCGGGCACCGATCGCGACGCCGGTCGTGCCACCGCGCAATTGCCACCACATCGCGTAACGTTCGCGCGGCGTGAGACCGGAATGCAGGACCGCGACGTTGTCGCCGAAGCGGGCTCGAAAACGAGCCACCAGCTGCGGCGTTAGAGCAATTTCGGGAACGAGCAGGATGGCGCCCCGCCCGTTCGAGCGCGCGGCGGCAATCGCTCGCAAATACACCTCCGTTTTCCCGCTACCCGTCACACCGTGCAAGAGAAGGGTGGATGGATGCGTCTCGCCCAAGCGAGCGACGATGACGTCTATGGCCGCAGTCTGTGCCGGCGTCGCTTCGTGGGGCATGTCTCGTGGAGCAGGCTCTGCGAAGAAAGGGTCGTCCGCGAGAGGCCGCGCATCCATCGAGACGAGTCCCAACGCGGCCAGCTTTTTCACCGCCGAACGCGCATTTCCCCAGCGCCGCTCAAGCCGGGCGATCGGTTCGGCCCCCGTGGCGCGCAGATACGCCAGGACGGCGGCCGCCTGGCCCTGGAACGTTCCTTCTATCTCGACGCGCGAGGTCGGAACGACCCACTGTACGCTCCGCCCACCGACTCCCCGCGGGTCCGAAAACAGGTTGGGGTCGCTCAGTTCGCGGGCGGTCGCGCGCTCCATCGGCGGCAGCGCAAGACGCACGACCTCTCCGATTGGTGCCAGGTAGTAGCCGGCGAGATCCCGCAAAAACGCAAGAAGGTCCTCGGGGATCGCGGGCTCCGGGTCGACCAAGCGGGCGATTGCTTTGGCCTTTGGCGGTGGTTCCCCTTCGCGCACGCCGAGCACGACTCCGATGAGACGACGGGCGCCAAAGGAGCAAACGACGCGCGACCCGGGAGCGACGCCGGCTGCCAGCTCGTCCGGCACGGCGTACGTGAAGGTACGCGGCAAAGGTACGGGCAGCGCAACTTCGGCGAGGAGCACGGTCACGCTCTATTTTTCATTTCGCCGCACGCAAGCCTCAATGCATCGATACTCAGCGCATGGCGACGGCGAGAAGGGACCCCGCCAGGGCCACGACGAAGACCGTGACGATCGCGATCGTTCGAGACCTGCGCTTCCGTACCTTGGAAGGGGAGCTCGGCGGCGCAGAACGGAGGGGCTCGATAGGCTCCGCCACGAGCGGCACGCCTCGTTCGAGGGCAGACATTGCCCGCTCGCGGGCTCGTCTCCGCGAAATGATCTCGGCGCCGAAGGTCGTTGCCAGCCACTCGCCGAGCTGCAGTGCATTCGCTCGCAGTTTGGCACGGGCGACGTAGTCATCGAGATCTCTGAGCATCGCCGGTGCCGACGGGTATCGGGACTCTCGGTCTACCGAAAGCGCTTTCGCAACCACAGCACGGAGCTCTTCCTCCGCTGGGAGACCCAGCTTAGGCAGCACCGGCACGTCCGCCCGCCGGGCTTGCTCGAGGAGGCTGGCCATCCCGTCGCCGGTCCTATACATCCGTCGGCCGGCTAAGAGCTCCCACAAGACGATCCCCGCGGCAAATATGTCGGCGCGCGCGTCAACCGCCTCGCCGCGAGCGTGCTCCGGGCTCATGTATCCCGCCTTTCCGCGCAGAGCCTGGTCTATCTCGTGCTCGGCAGAGCTGGCCGCGACGGTATCGTTGGCGTGGGCGATCCCGAAGTCGCAAAGTTTGACTTCGCCGTCGAACGAAAGGAGGAGGTTCGAGGGTGACACGTCTCGGTGTACGATCCCGAGCGGCACGCCTTCGTCGTCGGTGCGCCGGTGTGCATAGTCGAGTCCGCGCAGGGCTTCGCGGATGACGTGAAAGGCCAAGTCGAACGGAAGCGGCATCCGCGCGCGGGAGCAGCGCGAGAGAAGACCGCTCATGTCGAAGCCCTCGACGTATTCCATGGCGATGAACAATCGGTCTTCCTCGCGGCCGAGGTCGAGAACTTGTACTACGTTTGCCTGGTTCAGCCGCGCGGCCAGCTTCGCCTCATGGACCAGCATTTCGCTGAATCTTGGGTCGCCCGCGAGCGTTGGAAGGATCTGCTTGACGACGCAGAGGCGCCCTCCCCCGAGCTCGATCTTCTGACGAGCCAGGTAGATTTCAGCCATCCCTCCCCGACCGATGAGGTCGAACAAAACGTACCGCCCGAAAGCGCGCGGCAGGACGAGGGACTGGGCCGCGGGCGACATCGACCGGCCTTTTACTCCCCCGGGGCCCTTGCCGGGTCAAGTAAGCTCCGGCTCAGCTAAGCGAACGAGTACGTGTCGCGTCCATCGTTGACCGTACACCCCTTCAATCGAAACTCGACGAGCGTTCCGTTGCCAACGGAAGGGGCCAAACACGGACGTCCGCCGAGACCCGCGGTGCAGCATAATGCACCCATGTCCTCGCCTCCGCCGGAAAGGGATCACCCGCCCACGTCCGGTGGCGGCGATGAGGGTCCCCCCGTCTCCCGAACCGCGCGGCTCGTCCGTCTCGGTGCCCTCGCTCCGCGGGCGCTGCCGATTGCGACCGAGGCCCTCCGCCGTGTCGTCGGCAGCCGAGGCAGTGCTCAAGACGAAGCCACAGCGCGACGCCGGCTGACGCAAAACGCGAAAAAAACAGCGGACGCCATGCTCAAGACGCTCGGCGAGATGAAAGGCCTCCCGCTCAAGCTCGGACAAATGGCGTCCTATATCGACGGACTCGCACCGCCCGGATACGAGGAAAAATTCCAGCACGTACTCGCCCGTTTGCAGCAAAACGCCCCGCCCCTTTCGGCCGAAGCTGCCGTGAAGGTGGTGCGCCAGGACCTGGGCGTCCACCCGCGCGAAGCGTTCGCCGAGTGGGAAGACCAGCCATTTGCCGCCGCGAGCATCGGCCAAGTGCATCGGGCCGTGACCCGTGGCGGTGAACGCGTGGCGGTCAAAGTGCAATACCCTGGTATCGACCGAGCGATCGAGAACGACCTCAAGAGCCTATCGATGCTCGAAGCGATGATCGCGCCGGTCGGCAGGCGATATCGAAGCAAAGAGGTCTTGCATGATATAAAGGCGGTCTTTCTCGCGGAAGTCGACTACGGCAGAGAAGCGGAAGCGATCGACACCTTCCGACGCGTGCACGCGGGGGACGAGGACGTGGTGATTCCGCGCGTCTTCCATTCCTTATCGTCCAAGCGCGTGCTCACGATGGAGCTCATCGGGGGCGCCGATTACACCGAGTTCTGCGCCCGGGCGTCGCAGGGCGATCGTGACGCTGCTGGCGCGACGCTCGCCCGCTTCATGTTTCGCCCGCTCTGGCGCCATGGCTTGCTCTACGCGGACCCTCACCCGGGCAATTATCGATTTCTCGGCGGCGCGCGTGTCGCATTTCTCGACTTCGGGTGCCACAAGCTGCTGCCGGCGCCTCTGGTCGAGGGTATGAGGCGCTACGTCATCGCGTTGCAGCGGGGCGACATCAAAGAATTCTACCGCGCTTGTGTAGAAGTGCTCGGCTACGATCCGACCGACCCGGAGAGCTGGGCCCTCTATACGGAATACACAAAACTGGTGCTCCAGCCCATCGTCGTGGACGGACGATTCAAATACACGAAAGAGTTCGCACGGCAAAACGTGGCGTTCTTGGTGCGCGGGGGAAAGAAAATCGTATTCAAGCCCGACCAAGCCCTGCCGAATCTGCCTGCCCCTATTCAGATGCCGGGCGACTTCACGTTCGTCAACCGGCTCCAGTGGGGATTCGCAAGCGTGTTGGC
>JBAULD010000014.1:0-1889 GCA_049578005.1 Polyangiaceae bacterium | reverse complement strand
GTCGTCGCCAAGGGCTGGCTCCGGCTCGCCCATCGTCACGTCGACGAGTCGCGAGGAGAGCCGCACCGCCCGTACCACCCGCACGACCGCGCCGAACCCATGCGGCCCGGCGAAGTCGAGCCCGTCGACATCGAGATCCTCCCTTCCGCGACGCACTTCGCGCGCGGCGATGCGCTTCGCGTCCATGTGCAGGGCCGCTGGTTCTGGAGGCGAAGCATGTTCTTTGGCATGTTCCCGGGCGCCTACGCGCCGAGCCCCAAGGCAAAACTGATCATGCACTTCGGAGATGGCCGCGACTCGTATCTGCTCGTGCCCCGGGTATGAGGCCGCCCGCGGCACGCGAGTTGCCCGTTTACGATCCTGACAGAGTTTCGACGATGATGACGGCTGACAAGATATCGAAGCGGCTCTTCATCCTCGGCGCAAATGGCGGTATCGGTCGAGAGCTCGTTGACCAGGGCCTCCGGCTCGGGCACCGCGTGACGGCGTTCGTTCGCCGCACACTGCGCACCCATCGGCCTGAACTGCTCGCCTGGTTTGCCGCTCGTGGCCTCTTCGCCCACGGCGCCACCGAGGGATTCAACAACAAGGCGCGAATCACGACACGAAAGGCATACGGCTTTCGCAGCTACGAACACGCTGAAATCGCCCTGTACCACGCGCTCGGCGAGCTACCCGAGCCCGACTGGCTCGCCCACAGATTCTGCTGAAGAGGCGTCTTTTGTGGTGAGCGGGCTCGCGGTGCTCGCGCTCAAATGGGCGCCATCATTTGGTTGGTGATCCAAGGGCCGACAGGGCGATGACACCTCCGCGAGTGCGAAAATCGTATTGACCTGAACCTGAACGCTTTCGCCCGCCCGCGAAGACGCAACAGCCATCGGCCGGCCGGCGGAAGCGCTGAAAAACGCCTACACCCAAGAACCTCGTCGAGAGGGTCCTCCGACCGTTGACACTGAACGTACGGTCAGTTATCGGTCGGGACATGGAGTCGCCGATCTCCGAGCGCGTCGAAGAAGCGACGGCTGGCCACATCAACGTGCTCACCGCCGTCGCCGAAGCTCTCGCCAAGAACGGTGGGCCGCCTGGCTATCGGGTCGTGTACCGAATGAACCCGAAAGGCGAGCACGTCGTCGCGGTCATCTGGCCGCCCGAACCGTCGTGAGGGGCGAAGGTCGTGCCGATGACCCGGAGGCCGGCGACCCACTACCGGGTCGTTTGTTCGCGTTGCGGTAAGGACGCGGAGGTGTGCCCGAAGAGAGAGACCGACCTCGACGTATGGCTCCGCGCTGTGCGAGCGTTCGCGAAGGCCGGCTGGCACCAAGACGTGGATCATTCGAGGCGATCCCACGGTCGCAACGACCAGACGACTTACGGGAGCGGCAAGTGGTTCTGCCCCGAGTGCGCGAAGGCGCGGCCGTGAGTAGGTTCTGAAGATGTGCGGTCGCGTCATCCGAACGAGCTCCGTTGGGGTGCTACGGCAGATGTTCGACCTCGAGTCGGTTCCCGAGGGCCTTCGAGACCGATACAACCTCGCGCCGAGCGAGCCGATCCCGATCATTCGGCGTCCCCACCACCTCGAACTACTCCGCTGGGGCCTCAAGATGCCCGACGCTCGCATGGCGGGCATCAATGCGCGGGTCGAGTCGCTGACGAAGCCCATCTACCGGGAGAAGGTCCGCGGGAGCCGCTGCCTCGTCGTCGTAGACGGCTTCTATGAATGGCGCGCTCTCGGAGGAAAGAAGTTCCCGTACCTCATCGCCCGGCAGGACAAGACACCGATGGTGATGGCCGGCATCTATGACTCCACGGGCGGCTGCGCGATCATCACCACGCCGTCGCGAGGGGTTGTGTCCACGCTGCACGACCGCATGCCGCTCGTCCTCCCGCCC
>JBAULD010000013.1:0-5064 GCA_049578005.1 Polyangiaceae bacterium | reverse complement strand
GCCCGGCGGGCCCCAGAGAATGATCGACCGGAGGCGATCGCCCGTTATCGCCTGCGTGAGCAGCGACTGAGGCCCGAGCAAGTGACTCTGACCGACGAGGTCCGCCAGGGCGAGCGGGCGCATGCGGTCCGCGAGGGGCGCGCCGCGCTCGGTGCTCTTGCGGGCGGCCGCGCCGAAGAGGGTAACGCCTGGATCCGGTGGAGGACGGCGAGCGCGGGGAGGCATTGGCCGAACGTTAGCGCGAATTCGGGGGTCCCTCTGCGCAACCCCACGAAGCGTTGCCGCGGTTCAGCCGTGCGCGCGGCGGCCGCGAGTCCGCGTCACGCGGTCGATGCTGCGGAGTCTACGAGCCGAGCTGACCGGCAGGAGACTTGCGGCGCCTCGGCGATCGCTGCGGGGCAAGTCCGTACTTATCAGCCTTGTACCGCAAGATGCGCTCGGTGGTGCCGAGCGCCCGTGCGGCGCGAGCGACGTTTCCGGCCGAGCCTTGAAGCGCTTCTTGAATCATTCGGCGTTCGAGCTCCTCGACCGCCTGCGTCAGAGTCGGTGGCGGATCGCGACCCGCCGCAGCCCCGGGAGCTTGAGGCGCCGTCATCCCCCGGGCGATGGCGGAGGCAAGGGCCTGAAGGACCCGCCGTTTCAGAGCGAACGGCGTCGACTCGTTGCGGTCGAAATGAACGGAGAGGGCCCCCACACAGCGCGGCCCGACGGAAATGGGCACGGCGATGAGGCTGAGATCTTCGTCGGGCCAAGCGGAGGCCTCGATTTCGAGCGATCCCTGCGGAGGATTCGAGAGGAGCACGGTCGAGCGCATGGCGCGCAGCCGTGCCTGAAGAAGCTGCATCGCGCGTTCGAAACATTTGCCAAGCGGCGCCCCGGCGTCGAGCTCGTCGCCGATGGCACCAAAGGCAGCCATCAGCGAATCGCCGCCTTCGTCTCGTTCGTCAGATTCTCCGCGCACCGCTCGCGACTCGACCGAAGCCAGACTCAGCCTGGCGGGGCAACGATGGCCCGGAATACGGTCGCCTGCGTTTCAGGACGGTGATCCGACCCGAAACAAACCGGCCGGCGGGACGGCCTCGATCGGCCCGGCGGGACGCGGCGGCGTCTCGCGCCTACTCCACGCGCAGATACGACGCTTTGATGAGCTTGAGGACGATCTCGGCGGTTTCGAGGTCCGTCGCGAGGCTCTTGTTCAGTACGGAGTCGAAGGTACCGTAGTTGTGGGCTAGCTGTAGGACGTCGAGCTCGTCGGGCTTGAGCTCGCGCAGCGGCGGGATGAGGGGCGCAGGCAGAGAGATGCGTGACTGCGCGGCCGGGAGCTCCGCTCGAATGCGGTTGAATTCGTCGAGTTGCCGCATCCCCTCCATCAACAGCTCTTGCACACCGGCGCTCATCTCGTTCGGAAACTCGCGATCGTCGGGCGGATCGAGGTCGAAAAGACCCTTCGGCCACGTGAGCATCCGAAAAAGGCTCTTCGTGGGCTGAACGTCGTCGTAGTCGTTGATGAGCGCGAAGGACACCATGCCCTTCTTGAGGAAGATGCGCCCCACGTCGTCGTCGGTTCGAATGACCAAGACCCCGCTTTTCTTCGACGTCCCGAAGAGCTGAAGCAGGTCGGGAAGGGGCACCTCCTCGATGCTCCCGCTCATCGTCCGCTGCTGGCTCGTACGCCGCGCCTGCGCCACGTTCTCCAGATCGCGCTTCGCGTCTTTTTCGTCTCTGGGTGCGTCGCTCGCCACGAGCTTGAGAATACTGGTGCCGATGAGGACGCGGTCCCCTTCCTTCAGGCGGGTCCGCTTGATTTTCTCGCCGTTGACGAACGTGCCGTTCGTCGATCCCAAGTCCTCGATCCAAATCTGGTCGGCCTGCATCGAGATCCGCGCGTGCTTGCGCGAGACCATGTCTTCGACGAGAACCATGTCGAGGTCGCTGGAACGACCGACGAGGATCTGCTTGTCCGAACCGAGGGGAAACTCGCCCCCCTGGTACTTGCCGCTGATGAACCGTAAGACGAAGGACCGCTCCCCAGGGCGCGGCGCGGGAAGCGTGGGCACCTTGGGAGAGGAGTCTTGCATCTCGCTTCTGATGGGAACGTCTGTATTCATGCGGCCGTGAGCCAGTGCGGTGCGAGCCAAAAATGCTCGCCCGATCGCAGCTGCGGTGAAACGTCAGCAAATTTAGATTAATGGGTATGAAGCGGAGCGGTCAAGTCGAGGACCAAGATGACAAGCGACCACGAGCGCGCGCGGCCGATGGCGCATGGGGGCGACGCATACGGTACCCACAGAGTGGTCGATCGGCCGAGAGGCCTGCCCCAACAGGCGCTCCGTCTCGACAACGACTTCAGTCGGATATTCGAGGGAGAAGTGCTGCTCGCCGTAGAAACGCTGAACATCGACGCGGCCAGTTTCACACAGATGGAGCAGACGACCGACCGCGCGGGGCGTAGCGTCGAGGACGAGGTCGCCCACAATATCCTACGGACGGTCGAAGAGCGCGGCAAACAACACAACCCCACCACGGGCTCGGGCGGAATGCTGCTCGGACGCGTTCTCCAAATTGCAGACGGCCGCCCAGCCGAGCAGCTCGCCGCGGGCGATCGCGTGGCGACGCTCGTATCGCTGACGTTGACGCCCCTCCGGATTGATCGAATTCGGGCCGTGCGATTGTCGAGCGCGCAGGTCGATGTCGACGGCGAGGCCGTCTTCTTCGCGAGCAGCGCCTATGCGAAGCTCCCTCCCGACCTCCCCGAGCGACTCGCCCTCGCGGCGCTCGACGTCGCAGGGGCGGCGCCCCAGGTTGCGCGCCTCGTGAAAGAGCGCGACGTAGTCGTCGTCCTTGGCGCCGGCGGAAAGAGCGGGATTCTCTGCGCGGCCGAGGCGCGCCGGAGCGGGGGGACGACGGCGTGCGTGGTCGGAGTCGAGGCGAACTCCGTCGCGGCCGACGATCTTCGCGCGCTCGGAATGTGCGACGCGGTCCTGGTCGCCGACGCGCGCGACCCGGTGGGGCTACGGGACGCGGTGCTCCGCGCGACCGGTGGTCGCGAGGCAGACGTGACCTTCTCCTGCGTGAACGTCCCTGACGCGGAGCCCGCCGCGATCTTGGCGACCCGCGATCGCGGGGTTGTCTATTTCTTCGCGATGTCGACGAGCTTCACGAAGGCCGCCCTCGGGGCGGAAGGCGTCGGCAAGGACGTCGACCTCTTCATCGGGAACGGCTTCGCGCGCGGACACGCGGAACACACTCTGGCCATGCTGCGCGAAATGCCGAGGCTCCGGGAGCTCTTCGAGCGACGGTACGGGTGAGGAGTTGGGGCGGTGCACCCGGGGCTCAGCGAAAACGCGAGGCGCAGTACGACGACTGGCGTGCGAAGTCCAACTGCGGTTCACTCTGCGCAGTACTTCGTCCCAACGGCCTCGAACCACGCCGCGAAGCTCCCTTGATACGTATCGGGATTGCAGAAGGCCGCCGCGCCGCCGAGGGCCTGGGTCAAGCAATCATTTGCCTGAACGTACGCCGCGCACGTTCCCGTGCTCGCTAGCCCAATGCAATGGTTGGTTGAATCCCTATCCGCGCATCTGCCACAGGTGTGCGCGAGGCAGTCGACAAGGCAGCCGCTGCTTGTGTCGCACGCTGCGTCCAAGTTCGACGCAGCGCAGGCGACAATCCCTGACTCTAGGGAGAAGTCCACGTCAAAGGGCTGCAAGCAGTGCCAGCATGAAGCGTTGGACCACTTCTCGTCCTGCATGAAGACCTCGCACAAGAGAGACGTCGGCCCGCCGGAGCATGCGGCGGCGGCGCCTTGAATCTCGGCAGCCGGACAAACCGCCTGCGGCGCGACGGCCGCCACCGGCGTAGCCGCCGGACAGCCTCCGTAAGGCGCCGGACACTGGGTTTGCGTGCTCGCGCACGCGCGCGGATACGATCCGAAATCGCATGTCGACGGCGGATTCAATGTCGTACAGTCTTGGCACTGACCGCCGTTCTCGCCGCACTGCACGTCGGCAAACCCGACTTGACAGGTACCGTCCGCCGCGCAGCAGCCCATGCACGTTTGAAAGCAGAGGGTTCCTCCGTCGGCTGTCTCGCAATGCGCGGGGGGAGGGCCGACGCAGTGACCGCCGATCAACGTGCAGTCGATACACAGCGCGCTCGCTGCACCGCACTGCGTGTCCGGATTGACCGGGCTCTGGCAGACCCCAAGTTCGTCGCAGCAACCGCGACATTGGCAAGTCTTCGCTGGCGCGCTCGCCGTCCCACTGTCCGTTGAGGAGTCGGCATTCGCGTCATTGCCCTGGCCCGAATGGGTGCTTGCCTCCGCCGTCACTTCCCGTGCCGCATCGGTGGTTGAGGGCGCGAGCGCGCTCGCGTCTCCGGGCGAATCCGCATCGCTCGCATCAATCGTTGCTGCGACGTCGCCCCCGCTGCCCGCATCGACGACGGTTGCCGAGCTGTCGTCGGTGTCGGGACGGCCGCCGGGGGATGTTGCAAGACCGCCACAGGCGTTGTCACACGTGAAGAAAGCCAGCTGGAGCCAGAGAGTGCTGCGCAAGGCCATCGGTCTCACCCGTCTAAGTGTTCTTGGTCGGTTTGATCGCAGCGCTCGGCCGGTTCACTCCGCGCAATATTGGGCACCCAGCGCCTGATACCAGGCTCCGTCGTTGACATCGTCGCAGATGGCCGCCGCCCCCTTCAATGCCTCATTGTAGCAGTCGTTGCCGGAGGCGTAGGCGGAGCACACGCCGGTCAGGACGTCGTCGCTACACTGCGAGGAAGATGCCGCGCTGATGCAGCCGAAACATGCCTCTTGTGTGCAATCGTCGAGGCAGGCCGTATCGTGATTGCACGTCGCGTCGACGTAGGGGGCAACACACGACTCCTCGCTGAGATTGCTCAGACACGCAAAGCACGCAGGGTTCGTCACCGACTCTGTGGCAAAGAAGTCGCCGCAGGCGGTCGAGTCAGTACCGTTTGCGCATGCCGAACCGGCCCCTAGCAAGTCGTCTGCCGAGCAGACGTGCTGTCGCGGAGGGAGCGGCGGTGTTTGCAGCGCTGCGGGGC
>JBAULD010000012.1:0-14927 GCA_049578005.1 Polyangiaceae bacterium | reverse complement strand
GCCGACGACGACGAGCGCGAGCGGCCGGTTGGCATCGGCGCCGCGATCGAGACCGAGCGCGGTGGGCACGAGGCCGATCACGGTCGCGAGGCTGGTCATCGCGATCGGCACGAAGCGGGTGCGCGCGGCGTCGAGGATCGCCGCGGTCTTGTCGAGCCCGTCCTGGAAGCCCGTGCGGGCGTGGTCGATGAGCAAGATGCCGTTGCTGACCGCGATGCCGACGACCATGAGCACGCCCATCAGCGCGGTCACCGAGAAGCCCTGACCCGCGGCCATGAGCGCGAGCACGATGCCGACGAGCGTGCACGGGATCGTGAACAGCATGATCAGCGGCAGGCGCAGCGACTTGAACTGCGACGCCATGATCATGAAGACGACCATCACAGCGAGGCCGAGAGCAAGGCCGAGGCCGGAGAAGGTGCTCCTCATCAATTCGACCTGACCCACGAACCGGAAGCGAATGTCGCGCGTGCGCGGATCGCGCTTGAGCGCGTCTTCGAGCGCGTCGCCTGCCGATCCGAGATCACGCCCTTCGGTCTGCATGAGTACGCGAGCGACGCGCGCGAGGTGGTTGCGCTCGATAGCCACGGCGCCGACACTTCGGTGGACGTTCCCGTACGCCCCGAGTAGAACGGGATTGCCCATCTTGCTGATCCGCACGGCGAGCGCGCCGAGGGCTTGCGTATCCGGCACCCGCGCGGCGTCGAAAAAGGTCACCACGTAGTACGACTGGCCATTGTTTGCGTCGATCCAAACCCCCGGGGCGTTGATGTTGCCGAGCGTTGCGTCGAGCGTCGTCTGCGCGGCGTCGTGGGCCGTCGTGCCCACGAAACCGGCCTTCTCGCGGTCGGTGTCGACTTGGATCTCGGGATAGTCGGTTTGAAGCGACTCTCGAACGTCGCGGACGCCCGGGATCGTGCGCGCGACGTCTGCGACGGCCTTCGCCTGCTCGTCGAGCTGGACCAGATTGTCCTCGTTCACTTCGACGACGAGCGGTGCCGTGTAGCCGTTCGCGAAAACGCTCGCGACGAGACCGCCGGGGTACTGGAGCACTTCGACGCCGGGAAATTCGCGGGTGAGAATCTCCCTCGCCTTCGTCGCGATCTCGGCCTGAGAGAGTTTGCGATCTGCGGGGTCCGAGAATGCGATTCGCAGATACCCCGTATTCGGTGCAACATTCGGGCTCACGAGCAGACTGCGCGCATTCTGCGGCATACCCACGTTTGCCACGACCATCTGCACCGTCCCTTCCGGCAATCCCTGGGAAAGCGCGCGCCCCATCGCGGTCATCTCCTTGGCCGCGTCTTGGACCGAGATTCCGGGGGCGAAGCGGACGTACATCATGTCCATTGATTCGTCGATCTCGGGGAAAAACGTGCTCGGAAGCCGGGCGGCCGCCCAGCCCGCGCCGACGACGAGCACGAAGGACGCGCCGACGACGAACCAGCGGTAAGGGAGAACGGTGCGTAGAGTCCGTGCGTAGCTATTTGCGATTCGATCGATGACCGCTTCGACCGCCTTGCCGAGGCGGCCGTGCTCGGCGTGCCCGAGGAAGAACTTGCAGGCGACCGGCGTCACCGCCATGCTGACGAAGTACGACGCAATCATCGCGACAGCGACCGTGATCGCGAGGGGCGCAAAGAGCCTGCGCGCGAGCCCGGCGAGGAGAACGACCGGCAGAAGAACCGCCATCGTCGTCAGAGTCGATGCGAGCACCGGTAGCGCTACGGCGTTGGTTCCCTTCAAGGCCGCCTCGGACGTGCTCATCCCCATCCGCTGGTGCCGGTGAATCGATTCGAGAACGACTACCGCGTCGTCGACGAGCCGCCCCATAGCCAAGGTGAGGCCTCCGAGCGTGAACGCGTTGAGGGTTTGTCCCGACGAATAGAGAACGATGAGCGTGATGGCGAACGAGAGAGGGATGGCGACAGACACGATGAGCGTTCCGCGAACGCTCTGCAGAAATAAGAGGATGACGAGTGCAATCAGGATTAGCGCCTGTACGATTTCCTTCTTGAGCCCGTGGTACGCGCTTCGGACGAAGAGTGACTGATCAAAAAAGACTTTCGCTTGCATGCCGGGCGGCAAATCGTGCAGCCCCTCGACCACCTTCTTGACTGCATCGACGATTTCTATCGTGTTGCCTCCGGGGATGCGCAGAACGTTGAGAATCACGGCTTCTTGCCCGTTGACGGTCAACGATTGCGTGGCAGGCGTGCCACCGTCCTCGACGCGCGCGACGTCACGAATCAGTACGGGTTTGTCGCCGACGAGCTTGACCGGGGCCTCACCGATCGTCTCGACCCGCTTGGGAATGGCGTTCGTGTAGACGTTGGCGTCGAAGCTCGGCGCGATGAACTCACCCGATGGCAAAAGCGCGTTCGACCCTGCCACCGCGGCTGCGATCTCGGATGCCGTGATCCGCCTGGCCTGCGCTTTGGTCGGGTCGACGACAACGTTGATCTGGCGCATACGGCCGCCGTCCGGCGCGGCGCTCGCTACGCCCGAGATCCCTTCGAGCAGTGGCTCGATGTTGTTGAACGCGTAATCATAAAGTTGTGGCCCCGTGTATCCGGCGCCGCCGACGACGACCTGGCAAACAGGCGCGTTCGAAGGGTCATACTGGAGGACGAACGGCGGCAGGACCCCGAGCGACTTGGGAACAGCCGCCATGGCGAAGCCGGCCTGCGACTGGACCAGCGTCTGGGCGGCATTGAGATCCGTTCCCCATTTCAGCCACACGTAGATGACGCTGAAGCTGTTCCGCGACAGACTCTCCACGTGATCCACGCCCGGCGTTGCGCTGACGTATTTCTCGAGTCGCCAGCTGATCGTCTTTTCGACGTCGCGCGCGCCCAGACCGGGAGCGAGCGTGCCGATGACGAGAACCGGGGGCGTTAGCTCAGGAAACGTATCGACGCTCATCCGCGGCGTGACGACCCCCGCAAAGACGACGAGCCCGACGCAGAGCATCAGGATTGCGATCGGGTTGCGCAGCGATAGGCCGGTCACGGCTGCACCTTCTGCGGGTCACCCGCGTCGGGGGGTCGAATCGAGAGCTGGTCTCCGTAGGTGATCTCCTTCGCAGCCACCCGATCGCCGTCGTTGACGGTCGCACGTCCCTCGGTGACGACGCGCGTGCCCGGCTTGAGCGCGGTCTCGAGGAACAAGTCGCTCCCCTGCTCGCCTTCGATGCGAAATGTCGCCTTGTGCACGACCCCATCGTCGACGCGGAAGAGCGTCGCCTTGGTGCCGGAAATCGAGGCCGCGACGAGCGGCACCGCCGTGGCCGGAACGAGTCCACCGACCTCGATCTTCGCCTCACCGGTCGTGTTCACCGGAATCTCGCGGGCCGAATTGGCGAGATCGACCTCGACGTGCACGGTGCGTGTCTCGGGATCGGCGCTGGGCGAGCGGCGCGCGATCAAACCGACAATCGTCTTGTCGATGGCGTCCACGTGGATCGATACGGGCGTGGTCGTCGGGACTACGCCGAAGTCGCTTTCCGGCACGTCGAACGTCATGCGCACGGTGCTGCGGTCGACGACCGAGACGATCGCGGTACCCGGGCGGACGAAAGCGCCCGGGTCGATCGTGCGCGTCGCGATCTCTCCGTCGAACGGGGCTCGCAGGGCGCAATCGCTCACTTCGAGCGTGGTCGCCGCTAGCTTGGCCCGCTGCGAGGCGAGCTGCGCCTCCTCCGCCGCGCTCTGAGCGCCCTTTTGCTCCGCCTCATTGGGCGAGACGAAGCCACCCTCGAGCAGAGTCTGCACGCGCGCCGACTCGTGGGCGAACGCTTTCTGGCGAGCGTCGATGGCGCGCGCTTCGGCGGCGACGACGAGGGTCGAAGCGCTCGCGTTGCGGCAATCGAGCGTCGCAAGTACGTCGTTTCGTTTGACGGTCGCGCCGGGCCGCACGAGCACCGTGTCGACGTAGGCTGAGATGAACTGCGGCCCGACGCTGGCTTCGATCCATGGTCGTAGAGTGCCCACGTACGAGCGCGTCGGCCGAAAGTGGGTCTCGCGCGCGGCGATCGCGGTCACTGGCTTGGGCATGGACGCCAGGGACACCTGATTGATCCGCGACTGCGCCCGCCACACGAGCGCGCCTCCGAAGCCAAGGACCATCACGACGCCAGCGCCGATGAGCACCGGCACACCGAGCGACCTGGCTCGCGGCAATGGCTCGGTTGAACTCCGGGACGGCGTCAAATCGTCAGAAGAGGAGGTGAGCACCGGCTTCAACGTCATATTCCTTCGGCAATCGCGCGCCCGAAGGCGGCTCGGGCGCGCGCGAGCTCGAATTGCCCGAGAGCGAGCTGAATCTCGGCGTCCGTACGCACCGCTTCCGCATCGGCCAACTCGACAGCGTTGCCGATGCCGGCTCGAAAACGTGCATCGGCCTGGTCGTAATTGGCGTGCGCCGCGACCACTTCGTTTCGCAGGGCTCCGAGCGCGGTATTCGCGACCTGAACTTGCACATACGCCTTTCGAACGTCCGCGAGTTCCTGCTCGCGCACTACGTCGATCTCGTCACGCCGCACCTGTTCCGTTGCGTGCGCGGCATCGCGTCGCGCCGCGATCGTTCCGTCGAAGAGAGGCCATGTGAATAGGAGTCCGGCATCCCAGTTTGGGACGTTCGGCACCCATCCGTCGCCGTTCGCCGTTGGCCCCGACGAGGGGGGCGCCCCTCCAGCACGGCCCGACAACGTCGCGGTGGCGGACAGATCGGGCCTGAGCTCGGCGCCGATCGCCCGCGTGCGGTCTTCAGCAGCCTTGAGCAGGGCAAGGGTCTCGGCGAGCCGCGGGTCTCGCCGTAGGGCGAGCTCGATAGCCTCCGGGAGGGCGGGCATGTCCTTGGGTCGAGGAGCTTCCCCGGCGACGTCGACCGCCGGGTCGGGAGCCCCAATCGCTGCGGCTAGAACGGTTTGCGCGACGGTCAATCCCCCCATTGCGCGCACGCGCCCCACGTCGAAGCGATCGAGGTCGGCCTCGGCCCGCGTCAGTTCGATGGGAGACCGCAGCCCGGCATCGACCCCCCGCTTTGCCAGATCGCGATGCACGAGCGAGCGGTCGTAAGCGTCCTGAGAGGCTCTCACGACAGCCTTCGCCGCGAGAACGGCGAAAAACGCCTCTTCTGCGCCGAATTCGATGTCGAGACGCGTCGCGTCTGACCGGTGTCTTTCGACTTCGACTTGCGCGTCCGCGGCGGCGCGCTGCGCTCCGATGCGCCCAAAGTCGAAGACCTCCTGCAAAATGCCTGCGCCGACCAGCGTCGAGGCATAGGGGGAGAATTTCCCGGTCGCCGTGGCCGCGGTTGCACCGATACGGGGCAGGTCCAGAAATGCGGGCTGCTCGTAGGTCGCTGTTGTGTTGTTCGCGGTCATCGCGAAGATCTGTGCGGTCACGCCCGCTGTGGGCAGCCACTGCCCGCTCGGTATCTTGGCTTCCTCCATACGCGCGGACACCCGCGCGAGCGCGGCACGAATCGCAGGCTGATGCGCACGCGCGTATTCGACGGCTTGCGGCATGGTGAGAACGCGGGTCGGTTGGAGCGCGGACGTCACTGGAGGAGTCGCGGAAGACTGCCCAAGAGCGCAGCGGGGAGCGACCAAGGCGCCGGCCGTGAGGAGCCAGGCGAGAGCGAGAGGACGGGCTGCCATGCGTTTCGCGCCGCACCCAACGCACTGACCGTGCCAATATCTCGAGCGCCCAGAACGCGTCATTTTCGAACCCGGTGAGGGGGCCACCGCGGAAAATTTCCGTGTGGGATACGGAAATTTTCCCGGTCCTCGCGTGCACGCGGGCGAGCGTTTCACGGCGAACACCGCGCCCGTCCACGTGGCGCGTCGGTTGCGTACAGAGCCGGCGATGGCTCCCGCAACCCGCTCGCACAGCACACCCGACTTTCTTGCCCTTCGGCAGGGTGGCGCGCTCATCGCGTGGATGCTCGTGGCCATCAGTGGGGTCACGGCGATCGCGTGGTGGGACTCGCGGCGGGAGTCCGAGGCGGTCCTGATGGATGTCGGAAACGAGCAGTCCGTCCTTGCATCCATTGCCGCCGTCGATGTTCTCGCGCATCTGACGACCATCGAGCGCGATGCCCTTCTTGTCGGCATGCGCGGCTCTTCGTGGGCGGCGGAACGGTATTCGAGCGTGGCAATTCGCGATCGAGAGTCCCCTCGAGGCCCCGAACGGGACTCGGGTCAATGGGTGCTCAGCTTCCCGACTCCCGACGGGCACATCGTGGACCTCGGAGTGCGCGCGGTGGATCTCCTGGGAGAAGCGCCCCCGGTCGAGCGCCCCAGTGAGCTTCGGCTGCTGCTTGCACCGCCCGGCACGACGTCGTTTTACGCGACCGACGGCAAGGTTCTCGGGTCGAGCGCCGTTCGCGATGCGCTCGATCACCACCTTACGACCGTTCGTTTGAGCCCGAGCGGGGCCGCCGCGCTCGGGCTTCGGGCCCGTACGGCCATGGCCGGGTTGGCGCAGGTCGACGCAGGCCGTCTGGGCCGCTGGGGCGTCGTCGCCGTCGCGACCGCGGCCCGTCCACGGGATCGCGAGTCGCGCGCGTTCTGGAGGCTGCTCCTCAGTGTAGGAATGGCCTCGGCATTGGTGCTGACGTTCGGCGGCGTCGCGCTGCGCAAACAGCGTAAGGAGCTCGACTTGGAGCGAGAGCTGGCGGTCACTCAAGCCGAGCACCAGCGCGACGACCAGCTTGCCCGCGCCCAGCGCGTCGCCACGATGGGAACGTTTGCCATGGGCATGGTGCACGAAGTGTCGACGCCGTTGGGCGTCATCATGGGCCGCGCCGAACAGCTTCGCGCGCGCCCCCACCAAGACGAGCGCAGCGTCCATGCCGCGCAATCCATTCTCGACCAAGTCGAGCGCATCCAGACCATCGTCCGCCGGTTTCTCGATCTCGCGCGCGGCAGCGCGCCGTCGCTGGCCCGCACCAGGCCGGCCGATCTCGTCCGGTCGGCTGCGTCGTCGGTCGAACATCGGTTTGCCAAGGCCCGCGTGTCGCTCTCGGCCAACGCCCCCGTCGATATCTCCGAGGTCCACTGCGATCGGGGCCTGCTCGAGCACGCTATCGTCAACTTGCTCCTCAACGCCTGCGATGCTTGCCCACCGGGGGGGCACGTCGAGGTGGCCGCGCGATCGGATGCCGAGCGGGTCGCGTTCGTCGTGATCGACGACGGCTCGGGAATCACTCCCGAGAACGCCTCCCACGCCAAGGAGCCGTTCTTCACGACCAAGGCGGCTGGAGCCGGAACCGGCCTGGGGCTCGCAATTGCCTCCGAAATCGCCAAGAGCCACCGGGGAGAGCTCACGATCGCTCCGAACGGCGCGCGGGGCACCCGTGCGTGCATCGAGATCCCCGCCATCGCTCAACGAGAGGTTGGATGATCGCCGAAATCGTCCCACGTATCCTCATCGTCGATGATCACGCCGAAATGGCCGAGGTGATTGCCGACGATTTGGCCGGACGCGGCTATCGCGTCCTGGCGCTGAACTCCGGTCGCGAGGCCCTCGAGCAGCTGCGGATGCAGCGATTCGACGTGCTGATCACCGACATGAGAATGCCGGAGATTGATGGAGTCGCGCTGCTTCGTGCTTCCACCCAGCTCGACCCCTCCCGGCCCGTCATCTTGATGACCGCGTACACGACGCTCGAGACAGCCGTCCAAGCCACGGGCTACGGGGCGTACCATTACCTGGCGAAGCCTTTCCGACTGGACCTGCTTTCTCGTCTGATCCGTCAAGCGCTCGAGCTACGCTAAGCCCGCCTCGCCATGCCGTCCGCAAGGCCTTCGAAACAACAGACTCCGAAGCGCCCTCGCTTGTACTGTACTGCCCGCTGGAGGTGGACCTCTGACTCAGGGCAGGCCTCGGCGGCGACGAACGCCTCAAGATGGAAGGCCGCCACATGAATCCTCACGGCCACTCGCTTCAGGTTGCAGGCGCCAAGGAAGAGCTCCAGTGAACCATTCCCGCGCCCTTCTGGCTCCAATGAGCATGTTACCGATCGACGTATCCGAAGACACGCCGCAAGAAAGAACGTTCGTCACGCGCTCCGGTCTCTCGCAGCGCGGCCTCCTCTCGGCAACGGCAACGCTGTTCAGGGGGGACGTGGCCGAGTACCGCATCGACGTGCCGGCCACAGCCGACGAAGGAAGGCTTTCCGCACTTGCTGCATGTCACTCGAGAGCACATGGTGCTGTCTCCTCATCGGCGATTTGCCGAGTCGATCCGTTGTCCGTTGCGGCCGCAAAGTCACTCGGCGGGGGTCAGCGTGCCTGTAGCTCCGGATGAGCACACCGTACTCGTCATTCGCCTCCGGGTGCGTCGGTTCTCGCGTCGCCGCACGAGAAAGTACACGACGGGGACGGTCATACGCGACAGCAGCAGCGACGCGATCTCGCCGGCCATCAGCGAGATGGCCAGCCCCTGGAAGATGGGGTCGAAAAGAATCACGACCGCACCGACGACCACCGCAGCCGCAGTGAGGAGCATCGGGCGGAATCGGATCGCCCCGGCGTCGACGACCGCCTGATCGAGAGGCGCCCCTTCTGCGAGTCTCTGCTCGATGAAGTCGACCAGAATAATCGAGTTTCGGACGACGATCCCCGCGCCTGCGATGAAGCCGATCATCGACGTCGCAGTGAAGAAGGCGCCGAGTGCGCCGTGCGCAGGCAAGATGCCGACGAGCGAGAACGGGATCGCCGACATGATGACGAGCGGCGTCTTGAACGACTGGAACCATGCAACGTTCAACACGTAAATCAGCACGAGCACGACGGCGAACGCCAAGCCGAGATCGCGGAAGACCTCGTAGGTAATGTGCCACTCGCCGTCCCACTTCATTGCATAGCGATCCGTGCGAAACGGTTGAGACGCAGTGTTCTGTTCGAGCGAGTAACCTTCCGGGAGTCGCATCCGTTCGAGCTCGGGCCCAAGCTTGAGCATCGCGTACACGGGGCTCTCGATTGCGCCGGCGACGTCCGCCGTGACGTAGACCACGGGCATCAGGTTCTTGCGGTAGATGCTCTTGTCCTCCGTCACGAGGTCGGCGCGTACGAGCTCGCCGATGCTCACCATGTTGCCCTCGCGGCCCATGACGCGCAGGCTTTGCAGCCGGTCGAGATCGGATCGGGTGGCGCGGTTGAGACCGAGGACGATGGAAACGTCCTCCTGCTCGCGCTCATCATGGAGCAGGCCTTCGGACTCGCCCGAGCTGGCGAGTCGGATGGTGCGGACAATGTCGGCCTCGCTCACGCCGTCGAGCGCAGTCTTCTCCTGATCGACGACGAATCGGTACTTCGGTTGATCGTCCTCGACATACCAGTCCACGTCGACGACCCCGTCGGTCCTTTCCATGATCTCGCGAACTTGCTGCGCGATCGCGATGTCGCGCGCATAGTCCGGGCCGTAAATCTCGGCGACGAGCGTCTCGAGCACCGGCGGGCCAGGGGGCACCTCCGCCACCTTCACACGGGCGCCGAAGCGGGTCGCGATGGGCGTGATGGCCTCTCGCACCCGCTTGGCGATGGCGTGGCTCTGCGCTTTTCGTTCTCCCTTGTCGACGAGGTTGACCTGGATGTCGGCGACGTTCGAGCCCCGGCGCAGAAAGTAGTGACGGACCAGGCCGTTGAAGTTGTAGGGTCCCGAGGTCCCCACGTATGTCTGGTAGTTCGTCACCTCCGGTTGCTTGCGAATGGCGTCGGCGAGGGCTTGCGTCACCCGGTCGGTTTGCTCGAGGGGCGTGCCTTCGGGCATGTCTACGACAACCTGGAACTCGCTCTTGTTGTCGAAGGGGAGCATCTTGACGCGCACCCACTTCGCCGCGACGAGTGCCATTGCGCCGAACAGGAGAACGACGACGCCCCCAAGGAACGCCGTTCGAAGGCGGGCAACGCGCAGGAGCGCTCCCATCACGCGGCGGTAGAAGCGCGTGAGGGCGCCTTCGCTCTCGTCCTCGCCGCCGTGCGCGTGCTTGAGTAGACGGACGGTGGCCCACGGCGTGACGATGAACGCAACGATGAGCGAAAAGATCATCGCTGCAGATGCACCGATCGGGATCGGGCGCATATAAGGCCCCATGAGGCCCCCGACGAACGCCATCGGGAGGATCGCCGCGATGACCGTCATCGTCGCCAGGATCGTCGGATTGCCCACCTCGTCGACCGCGCGGATCGCCACGTCGGCCAGATCGCGCCCCCGGTTCTCGGGCAGACGCGCGTGGCGTGCGATGTTCTCCACGATCACGATGGCGTCGTCGACGAGGATGCCGATCGAGAAGATGAGCGCGAAGAGCGTGATGCGATTGAGGGTGTAGCCGTAAAGGTAGAAAACCGTCAGCGTGAGGGCCAGCGTCGCGGGGATCGCCAGCATGACGATGCCGCTCTCCCGCCGTCCGAGCGCGAGCCAAATGAGGACACCGACGCTGACGATTGCGATGCCCATGTGCAGGAGCAGCTCGTTGCTCTTTTCGGCCGCGGTCGCGCCGTAGTTACGCGTGAACGTGAGCTCCACGTCGCCGGGCAGGAGCGAGCCGCGGAGCGAGTCGATCTTGCGCGTGACATCGGACACGACGGCAACGGCGTTCTCACCCTTGTGCTTCGCAACGGAGAGGGTGACCGCGGGGAACGACTCGTTCGGCGTTCCGCGCTCGGGACCTTCCGCAGCGAAACCCGCTCCGAACCGGACGTACGTAGAGGGCTCCTCGGGACCGTCGCTGATGCTCGCGACGTCGCGGAGAAAGACCGGTCGACCCCCGAGCGCCCCCACCACCACATCGCCGACGTCGCGGGCGCTAGCGAGCACCGTCCCTGTATCCAGGAGAAACTCACGATTGTCCGAGGCGACTGCGCCGGAGGAGGCGCGAGCGTTCGCGGCTTCGACCGCGGTCGCGATCGCCAGGGGAGAGAGCCGGTGAGCCATCATCCGTTCGGGGTCGAGCTCCACGCGCACCTGCCGCCGCTCGCCGCCCGTGAGAAGGACTTCGCTCACACCCGCCACCTGCTTGACCTGTTCCTCGAGCTCCTGGGCCAGCCGCCGAAGCTCGTAGCCCGAGTAGCGGCGGCTCCACATGGTCACTGCAAGCACGGGAACGTCGTCGATCGAGCGCTGCTTGACGAGGGGCGCCGAGGCCCCGGGGGGCACGATGTCCATGTGCGCGGCGAGCTTGTCCTCGATGCGCACCATGCTGCGCTCTTCATCCTCGCCGACTTTGAACCGGACAATGACCGTCGCGACGCCCGGGCTCGACGTGGAGTACAGGTACTCTACGCCGGGGATCTCCCAGAGCAGCCGCTCGAGCGGCTTGGTGACGCGGGCTTCCACCTCCCGCGCCGAGGCCCCTGGCATGCGCACCATCACGTCGCACATGGGCACGATGATTTGGGGTTCTTCCTCGCGCGGAAGCTTCCACACGGCGAAGGCGCCGAGAAGGACCGATGCGACGAGGAGCAGAGGCGTGAGCTTCGAGTGAATGAAGGCGCGGGCGAGCCGTCCCGCGGCGCCAAGCTTGACGGACGTGGTCATGGGCGACCCAAGACGGGAGTGCCGTCGCGCAGCTCGGCCGACGGTGCGGCCACGAGGGTCTCCCCCGCCGAGAGCCCGGATAGGATCTCGGTCCACCGCCCGCTCGCTTCGCCCCGCGTGATCATCCGCAGTCGTGCATGACCACTGTCCACGACGAAGACGCGGTCGAGCGCGCCGAATATCGTGAGGGACGTCGTCGGGGCGACGAGCCGCATCCTGGTTCCGATGTCGAAGCTCACGCGCGCGAATGTCCCCGTGCGCAGCGGGCCAGAATCGGAAGGGAGATCGATCTTGACGAGGAAGGCGCGGGACGAGACGTCGACGCTGGGAACGACCTCGCCCACCTTGCCGACGAGCGGCCTCGCAAGCGTCTCGATCTCGACGCGGGCGTCGGCGCCGATCTTCACGAAGTCCACATACGACTCCTCGATCGCCGCCTCGACACGAAGCGCTTCCTCGTCGGACACGACCAAGAGCGGCAGTCCCGGCGAGGCCAACGTCCCTGGATCCACGCGTCGCTCGAGCACCTGCCCTGAGAAGGGAGCCACGATGTCCGCGTATCCGAGAGTCACCTGCGCCTCGCCGAGCGCTGCCTTCGCTTCCTCGATGCCCGATGACACGGAGCGCAGCCTCGCCTGCGCCATCTTTTCCTGCGCGACCGCGCCTCTCCAGCGCGCCTCCGCCTCGTCGTATTGCTGCTGGGGGATCGCGGTGTCTTTGAGCAGAAGCGCAGCTCGCTCATACGTCGACTTGGCGATGGTGGCAGCGGCCCGCGCCGCTTCGAGCGCGTTCTCGGCCTCGGCCCGGACCTCGGTCGACTGGTCGAGCCCGGCGCGCGCCCTCGCGACCGACGCACGCACGTCGTTCGCCTCGAGCTGAACCAGCGGCTGCCCGGCGGTCACCCGATCGCCCGGCCGCACTAGGACCGATCGCACGTAGCCCGTCGTCTTGCTCGTGAGGACCGCCGTGTTGCGGCCACGAACCGTGCCGCTCGCGCGATACACCACGGGGAGGGGTTCGAGATGAGCCGGGGCGAGGTCCACGCGGATCGCGGCATCCTCCGGGGCGGGATGCGGAGCGTGACTGGCGCAGCCGGCAAGACCCAGCGTAGTCCCGACATATGCCGCCGTAAGCGCGCTCGAACGCCGTGCCATTTTGGTTCCTCTCGGCATAAGAGCCGCGAGGGACGGGAAGGGTTCACGTCGCGGACAAGGCGCGCTCGCGCAGCGACTGCCGCACGGCCTCCTGCACTTCGGGCGGGACGCTGCCGCCCTGGGCGGATCGACGGCAAAGGGCAAGTGTGCTGCGGAGCGAATCGCATCGCGCCTTGCAGCGCCCGCACTGCGCAACATGTCGCTCCATCGCGGCGCACTGGTCTCGACCGATGTCGCCCTCGAGGTACTGCGAGAGGATGGGGAGAATGTCGGGGCAGCCCGTCGCCACCGATAGCTCGGGCGGGGTCACGAGAGGCGCCAGGCGGTCGCGAATGGCGAGTCTTGCGCGGTGAAGCCGACTCTTGACGGCGTCTACGCTGATGCCGAGAACGCGCGACACTTCATCGGCGGCCAGCCCTTCGACATCGCGCAGAACGAGGACCTCCCTGTACATCGGGTCGAGTGAGTAGATTGCCGCGTCGAGTGCCGCGCGAATCTCACGATCCCCAGCTGCGTCGTCTGGACGCACATCCGCACCGGCGATCGCGCGGGCGTCGTCCGAGTCGAGGGAAACCTGCGCGGTGGGCTCGCCCACGCGCCTTCGCCTTTTTTTGATGCAAAAGCTCCGCGCGATCGTAAAGAGCCAGGTCGAGAGAGACGACGCGCCCCGGAACTCGCGCAAGCCACGCGCTGCGGCCAGGAGCGTTTCCTGAGCCACGTCCTTTGCGTCCTCCGGGTCGCGGCACATCTTGACGCCGAACCTGTAAACGGCCGGCAGGTGTTTCTCGAGCAGCGTGCCGAGAGCCTTCTCGTCGCCTTGCTGCAGCGCCGTGAGCAGAGCTTCGTCGGTCGGGTCCACTGTTTGGACCTACTAGCTCGCGCGCCCGCGTTCGCCCATGCCGCGCCACGGTCCCCGTCGACCTCGATCGCGACCGACCCTTGTTCGAGGTTCCTGAAGCGGCGGTGCGCACAGCCGCTGCAACGCGGCTCAACTGGGCTCCTCGAACGAAAAGGAGGCTTCGCACTCGCTCTCGGCTGGGGGTTTGCCCGGACCCGCGTTCACTCGCCCGGCATCGACGGTCGACCTCTGGAGATTAGCCTTCGATTGCTCGATACTCGATCTCGCTGCTCGGAGGGCGAAGTTCGCTTGTCCGGAAGATACCGTAGGCAGCCGGCCTCCTTCCTTCGAACCGCGACCAGTGACGTTCCGTCCCCGGCGTATAGACGCGGGTCCCGGAAGTGAGAGGCGCACGCGCCCGGGAGCTCTGTTCCCTCGCGGGACCGCGAAGTTCAGTCCTCGACGATTAGCGCCCACTCCATCAAGAGTGAAGCTCAGTCCTCGACGAATAGGGCTGACTCTTCGACGCGTGAGACTCACTCCTCGATGAATAGCGCTCTGTCTTCGACGAGTGAGGCTCAGTCCTCGACGATTATCGCCCACTCCATCAAGAGTGAAGCTCGGTCCTCGACGAATAGGGCTCACGCTTCGAGGCGTGAGGCTCACTCCTCGATGAATAGCGATCACTCTTCGACGAGTGAATCTCAGTCCTCGACGAATAGCGCTCACTCTTCGACGCCCGAAGGTCACTCTTCGAGGCGTGAGGCTCACTCCTCGCCGAATGGCGCGCAGTCCTCGATAGATGAAGCTCACTCCTCGTGGAATAGCGCTCACCCTTCGACGCCTGAAGCTCACCCTTCGACGCGTGAAGCTCACTCCTCGCCGAATGGCGCGCAGTCCTCGATGAATGAAGCTCACTCCTCGACGCGTGAAGCTCGGTCCTCGATGAGCAACGCTTGCTCCCTCAAGAGTACAGCTCACTCTTCGACGAGGAATGCTCACTCCCGCGATAGCGAAGCTCACTCCCGCGACAGTGTGGCTTTCGTGGCCCCGGTCGAAATCCCGCCATCGACGAGGAGCGTCTGCCCGGTCACATACGCGCTCGCCTCCGACGCAAGAAAGACGATGGCGCCATCGAGGTCGCTCGGCATGCCGGGCCGGTGCAAGGGGATGCGGTCACAGATGTACTCCAGCCATTTCGAATCGTCGTAGAGAACCTTGTTCTGCTCCGTGCGAAACCAGCCTGGGGCCAGACAATTCACGGTGATGCCGTCGCCGCCCCACTCGTCCGCGAGGCTCATCGTCAGCTGCTTTACTCCGCCTCGACTCGCGCAGTACGGGCCAAGCCCCGCGTACCCGAAGACCGACGTGACCGAGCCGATATTGACG
>JBAULD010000011.1:0-1689 GCA_049578005.1 Polyangiaceae bacterium | reverse complement strand
CCCGTGCTCTACGCCGGCGTAGCGCGGACCGACGGCGCTCTCTTCAAGAGCATCGACGCCGGGGCTTCGTGGAAGCTCGTGCCCAAACAACCGATGGGTTTGATGCCGAGCCACGCGGCGTTCGATTCACGCGGCGTGCTGTACCTTAGCTATGGAAGCGGACCGGGACCGAGCGACGTGGTCGACGGCGCAGTGTGGAAGTACGACCCTGGACAAGACGCGTTTAGCAACATCACGCCGGCCGCACCCGATCGGGTCAACGACAAATTCGGGTATGGAGGCCTTTCGGTGGATGCGGCCCATCCAGGCGTCGTGATGGTGACCACCATTGATCGCTGGACCAAAGGCGACGAAATTTTTCGCACGATCGACGGCGGCAAAAGCTGGAAAGCGATCGGCCCCAAAGCCGTCAAAGACGAGGCGGGCGCAAAGTATCTTTACTGGGACGCCGACAAGCCGAGCACGGTCGGTTGGATGGGCGACATCGACATCGATCCTTTCGATTCCGGGCACGTGTTCTACGTCACGGGGCAAGGCATTTGGGGAAGCGACGACGCCAACGCGGCAGACGCCGAGAAGCCGACGCACTGGAGCTTCCGAGACCGCGGGCTCGAGGAAACCGTCGTATCGGACCTGCTGAGCCCACCCGCCGGCCCGGTGCTTCTGAGCGCCGTCGGCGATCTCGGTGGGTTCCGGCACGACGACCTGAAGGCGGCTCCGGTGAAGGGCATGTTCCACAATCCGATCTTCGGCAGCGGTAGCAGCATCGACTGCGCGTGGAACAAGCCGGAGATCGTAGCTCGCGCCGGGCAGGGAGGTCAGGGCAAGAACGGCGCATTCTCGTTGGACGGCGGCGCCCAATGGTCGCCGTTCGCGTCGATGCCTGGAGGCAAGGGTTCCGGCATCATCGCTGTTTCGTCCGACGGCACGACCTTCCTTTGGGCACCGAAAGACGGTGCCACGGCCTATTCACGGGACCATGGTGGGACCTGGGCTCGCGCGGAAGGCTTGCCCGATCCCGCGAAAACGCCCGATTGGGCGCCCAGCAACATCAAAATCGCAGCGGACCGTGCCAACCCGAACAAGTTCTATGCATACAACGTCGTGACCGGCCGGGCGTATGCGAGCACCGACGGCGGGGCGCACTTCGTCGTCGCGCCAGGCGCGCTTCCGACGCTCCCCGAATACAATCTCGGGGCGGGCTCGATCCACGCGGTCCCCGGGATCGAAGGGGACCTTTGGCTGACGACGGGCAAAGAGTTGTACCACTCGACCGACTCCGGCAAGACGTATCGAAGCGTCGGAACCGTGTCCGACTCCGTTGCGCTCGGCTTTGGGAGGGCTGCCGCCGGCAAGAAATATCCCGCGATCTACGTTGTCGGGAAAGTGAACGACACCGCAGGCTTCTACCGTTCCGACGATGCGGGCGGGACCTGGGTTCGCATCAACGACAATCGGCACCAGTTCGGATTCGTCGGGGCGATCACCGGAGACCCTCGGATTTACGGGCGCGTGTACGTCGGCACGGGGGGCAGAGGAATCCTCTACGGGGACCCTAAGTAGGAGGACCGCCGCTCCCGCGTCGAACCGGCGTGTTCAACCCTTCACCGCTCCCACGATCATTCCCTTCGTGAAGTGCCGCTGAACGAAGGGGTATACGAGCAAGGCAGGGATGACGGTAACGACCAC
>JBAULD010000010.1:0-3428 GCA_049578005.1 Polyangiaceae bacterium | reverse complement strand
CGCGCCTTCGCGGTTTCAGGGATTCGAAGCACTAGACCCCGATCGCCGACGTGCTACTTCCTTCGCCGCTCGCGATGTCCCTGCTCCAAGTCGCCGGCCTTCGCTTTGGTTACGCGGGTGACCTCCTCTTCGAGGATGTCACGTTCAACCTCGAATCGGGCGAGCGCGTCGCCCTCGTGGCGCCCAACGGCAGCGGAAAGACGACGCTGCTGCGTCTCATCGCGCGGGAGCTCGACCCCGACGCCGGCTCCGTCGTCTTGCGTCGCGACAACGCCCTCGGCTTCTACCGGCAGTCCCACGAGATCGCTGCGGACGGCGACGTTCTCGGCGCCTTTCTCTCCGGCTTCCGCGAAGTGGTCGAGCTGCGCCAAGAGCTGCAGCGCGCCCAGGAAGAAGCAGGCAGTGGGTCCGACGAGGCGCTCGACCGGCTGGCGAAAGTCACCGACCGCTACCACCTCGCCCACGGCGACGAGCTCGAGCACCGGGTCGCCGCGCTTGCGAGTCACCTGGGCTTTTCGCCCCGCGATCTCGCGCGCCCCGTCGCGTCGCTTTCCGGAGGAGAGCGGGGACGGCTACGGCTCGGCGTCGTCCTCGCCCAGCAGCCCGACGTGCTCCTGCTCGACGAGCCGACCAACCACCTGGACCTCGACACCATCGCGTGGCTCGAGGGCTGGCTCGTCGACTACCGTGGGGCCGTGCTCGTCGTGAGCCACGACCGCGCGTTTCTCGACAACACGTGCCGGGCGACGATGGAACTCGGCAAGAAGATATTCCGCATCTACCCGGTGCGTTACTCCGAATACGTCGAGCTCCGCGCGGCGGACCTCGACCGCGAGCGCGCGCTCGCCGAGCGGCAGCAGGGCATGATCGCCAAGACGGAAGACTTCATCCGCCGCAACATCGCCGGCCAGAAGACCAAGCAGGCGCAGAGCCGTCGCAAGATGCTCGAGAAATTGGATCGGCTCGAGCGTCCGGAGGACGTGTGGGAGACGGCCGAGCGCGTGGCGTTCCGTTTCGCGCCGGCCGCGCGCACCGGCGACATCGTGCTCGACGCGAAAGGCCTCGGAGCGGAGCGAGGCGGCCGTCGTCTCTTCGACGGGGTTGATTTACTCGTTCGGCGCGGCGAGCGCATCGGCGTCGTCGGCCCGAACGGCGCGGGGAAGACGACGTTCTTGAACCTGCTCTCCGGCCGGGGAGGGGAGAACGACCAGGGGAGCGTCAAAAGGGGCACCAATCTCCAAGAGGGGTACTTCGATCAACACTTGGGCGACGTGGACCCGTCGCTCACGGCGGTCGACAACGTGCGGCGGGTGCGAGGCGATTTCACGGTGGAGGCGGCCCGGCAATATCTCGCGCGGTTCCGTTTTTGGGGCGACGATCCCCTCCGCTCGGTCAGCGGCTTCTCCGGCGGCGAGCGCTCTCGACTCGCTCTGGCCAAGCTCCTCCTCGAACCTCGAAATCTCATTTTTCTCGACGAGCCCACCAATCACTTGGATATCGCCGCGTCCGAGATCCTCGAAGAGGCGCTCGTCGCGTTCGAAGGGACCGTGATCCTCGTCTCTCACGACAGGCGATTCCTCGAGAACGTGACGACGCGCATCGTCAGCGTCCGGGACGGCAAGGCCGACGTGTATCCAGGTGGATTCAGGGACTACGAGCACGCCCAGAAGGCGGCGCTTGCCGCGGTGAAGCGGGACGCCGCGCAGCAGGGCGCGCCGGCTTCGCCCGGGCGGTCTCGGGAGCGGGAGGCCGCGACCGCGACCGCGCAGGCGGACGTCGATCAGGCCAAACAGAAGTACGAGGAGCAGCGGCAAGCCGCGAGGTCGCTCGAAAAGAAGAAACGCCGGATCCAGGAGCTCGAGTCGTCCCTCGCGGTCGGCGAGCGAGACCTCACGGCGCTACGCGGCAAGCTGCGCGAGGCGCCCGGCGAAGACTGGGAGAAGCTTGCGACCATGGCTCGCGACGAGCAGGCCCTTTCGAAAAAAGTCGATGCGATGCTCCTCGAGTGGGCGAAACTCTCGGAGGAGGTCCAGTGATGGCCGATCGAGCGAAGCTCTGGCGCGCCGCGGTTGCCCTGGCCGCCGTTCTCCTCGCGGCCCAAGGCATGGCGTGCAAACGCACGCACGCATCGGCGGCCACCGACGCGCCGCAACCGCCCACGGTCAAAGACGAGAGCGACGCGTTTCTCCTCACGTGGATCGACGACAAGGGGGATTTCCACGTCGAGACGCGCGTCGCCGACGTGCCGATCATGGGCCGGGACGCCGTGCGGGTGGTCGATCCGGGCCGGGCCGAGTCGGCCAACCCCGACCAGGTTTTCGTCGTCGATCTGCGGCAAGTCCGCGCGGACGGCACGTACCTGGTCCGGACGATGGCCCGCACCGACTTCGACGCGATCGCCCTCGCTCGGCGGGAAAAAGCGGGGCCGACGCTCGCGAACGCCCGCCCTGCGCCATCGTCGAGCGCGGCGGCTGCCCCCGCCGACCCAGAGCCGGGCACGACCCAACCCGCGACCCGCGGCGTGGTCGTCATCTACGGGGCGGAGTGGTGCGGCGCGTGTCACGAGGCCGCGAAGTACTTTCGGCGCAAAGGCATCGCCTACGTCGAGAAAGACATCGAGAAAGACCCCGCGGCCGCGCGGGAAATGCAGCAGAAGCTCGCGCGGAACGGGCTCCACACGGGGTCGATTCCCGTTCTCGACGTGCGGGGGAAAGTGATCGTCGGCTTTAGCCCGGGACAGGTCGACGCGGCGCTGGGCGCGGCGCTCTAAAGAGCACCGTTCGATGCTCTAGACGTCTTCGGCGACCTCAGGGGCTCCTCGCGCACCGGACGCCGTCGACGATGGCGCGGTCTTCCGGGTTGTCGCCGAGGCCGCGGGACGCAGAAAAGAGGTCTTCCGGGTCGGTGGGGTTCCACCCGCCTCCCCGCTGCTCCTTGTACGAGACGTCGGTCAAGAAGACGCAGTCCACGCACGGCGTTACGTACGGCGCGTTGTAGTCCAAGATCCATTCCGTCATGTCTCCGGCCAAGTCGAGCTGGCCCCACTTTCCGGCGCCCATGACCGCCGTTCCCACGGGCGCGATGTTCTCCGCCCCCATGCATGCCCCTTGCTGCCCGGGGCCGGTGGGGCCGTTCGGGTAATAGCAATTGGTGATCACGTACGCGTTCGACGTTCCCGGATCCGTCGATCCCCAAGGGTACTCGCGCTGCTCGCCGCCGCCTGCTGCGGCGAACTCGAACTCCGCCTCGCTCGGGAGAAAGCCACCGTCCCAAATGCAAAATGCGTAAGCCTCGTACCAATCGATGCAATTGATAGGCAGCCTCTCGTTCGGCCCCGTCGCGTCCGTCCACGTCGCGAACGACGGGTCGCAATTCAGGTTGGTTTGCCAATCAACCATCGTCGTCGCGAGATACGCCCCGTTCTCCTG
>JBAULD010000009.1:0-5788 GCA_049578005.1 Polyangiaceae bacterium | reverse complement strand
CTTCAGCGTCGGCCCGCGCACCATCATCCGCGGCAGTGTCGGAGGCTGGGTGGTGCA
This sequence comes from Polyangiaceae bacterium, assembly GCA_049578005.1. Lineage (GTDB taxonomy): Bacteria > Myxococcota_A > Polyangia > Polyangiales > Polyangiaceae > Palsa-1150. The sequence goes on along the minus strand of JBAULD010000009.1, from coordinate 5,731 downwards.
CCTGTCTTCACCCCTTCGGCCGACCGTGTCTCATGAGCCGCTCTAGGGCTCTGAAGAAACCGTTGGGGCGGTTCGCCCCGCGGCCATTCATCGCCGTCCTCTCCGCTTAAGCGTCACGACGCTTTCGGAGAACGCAAGCCGCTGCGCCTCGAGCTCTTGTTGCCAGCGACGTCGAAGCGCCGCACCGCCGCGGACTGTCGAGCGCATTGAGCAGCGTCGCCTCGAAGCTCGCAAACTTCGTCCGCACTCAGCGTTTCCCCCGCAAGGACCGCCGGGGGCTCTCCCCTTCGGGGTCGTCACGCCATGAAGTGTTCCCGATCCAGTTGCAAACAAACGTTGCCGACATCAAGGAGACCGTCATGACCGCTCTATCGTACGAAACGATCATCTCCGACAGCATCCCCCGCGCAAACGCAAGGCTGCCCTCCGGCGACCCGCTGATGTGGTCGCCGATCACCTCCACGCTCGTCTCGGGCGCCGAGGACGCCGTGCTGGTCGATCCGCCCATGACGACGGCTCAAGCCGAGCGCGTCGCCGATCGAGTCGGCGCGTCGGGCAAGCGCCTCCGAGCCATTTACGTGACGCACGGGCACGGCGACCACTGGTTCGGCGCAGGCGTCCTTGCGAAGCGCTTCCCCGGTACCGTCGTGTTTGCGACGCCCGGGACGATCGCGCTGATGCGCAGGCAGGCCACGGAGGGACGGCAGAAGGTGTTCGACCCGGCGTTCCCCGGCCAGATCGGCGAAACACCGGTCCTCGCGCAACCGGTCCCAACCGGGGGCATCTTGCTCGAAGGAAACGCGCTCGTACCGGTGGAGGTCGGGCACACCGACACCGACGACACGACCGTGCTCCACGTACCCTCGACCGGCCTCGTGGTCGCCGGCGATGTCGTCTACAACGGCGTCCACCAGTACCTGCTCGAGGGCGGCCACGGGGGAATCGACGGATGGCTCGCGGCACTGGATCAGGTCGAAGCCCTGCGCCCGCGGGCCCTCGTGGCCGGCCACAAGAACCAGGCTCTCCCCGACGACCCCAAAGCCATCGAGGAGACTCGGCGGTACCTGCGGGATGTCAAACGGCTGATCGCCGCGCGCCCGACGCCGAACGCGTACTTCGAGCAGATGGTGAGCTTGCATCCGGACAGGCTCAATCGCGGCCCCCTTTGGTACAGCGGGGTCGGGCTGCTCGCGGCTCCGTGAGCGAGTCGTCGGCTCACGGAACAAGTGAAGAAGGCTTCCTCGCCGCATCGATGATGAGGACAGGGCAGCAAGGGCTGGAGCCAATGATCGGCCCAGCGAGCGCTTAAGGCCTTTACGTCCGTTCCCTTATTCGGGTCGCTTCGACGATCCAGAGGCGTCCCGAAAGGTCGACTCCATCCAGGTGCGGCACGAGGCTGGCGAGCACGCGGAGGATCTCGGCCTTGTCTTGCCGAGCGAGGCGCAAGACCACGATGCCCGGGTACTCCGCGGGCGAGTACGCATCGATGTTCGCGAAGTCGAGATCCAGCGTCATGAGCGCTCGCCCTTCCGATTTGCAGACGGCGGCGACATCCGTATCCGGACGTCCTCCGAGCTTCTGGTCGAGCACCGTCACCGCGTCGATCCCGTGTTCCTTCAAGAGCGCAGCGGCTTCGACGGGAAGGTTCTCGTCGGTCTTGAAGTTCGTCACGTGCCGACGTGTTCGAACGGGATGACACGTTCGCGCGCGAGCTCCGCCGCGTATTGCATTGCCGCGTGCACGTCTTCGACGGTTAGGGACGGGTAGCTTGCCACAATGGCCTCCGGCGCCTGTCCCACGGCGAGGTTGTCGAGAATGACCGAGACGGGGATCCGTGTTCCGCGGATGCACGCCCGACCGTGGCACACGAGGGGATCGGAGACGATGCGGTCACGCCAAGGCGAGTGCTGCATGGGACAAGCTCGATTCTAGCAGCGCATTCGTGTGAGCGAGCATCCGATCGGCAGATGGGCCCGAACGGGTTCCACAGCCCATCCCCCCGAGCAACGTGATCGCGTCGGCTTCCGTCGCGAGGATACGACTCACCGAGCACGACCTCTTGTCCAACCTGGTCCGAAGAGTTGTTCGAGGTCCGCATTTATCTGTGCGCGAGCTAGGGTCGGCGCGGCCGCTGCCGCCGAATTCGACGAAGACGCGAGCGACGTTCGGTCGGGAGAGGCGCGAAGGCGTTCATCGTGCTCGTCGGGAGCTGCTCGCGGCGACTTGAACGTGACGGGGCGATCGCAGACAACGGCAGTTGTGCTCTCGGGGTTCGTCGAACGCGTTCGCGCCGTGATGAGTCGAGTGGTCGAGCGGATGGAGACCTTCGTGCGGGTCGCCACCCGTCCCCGCATCCGTAGTCGTCGGGTTGCTCTCCGACTTGGCTCGCACCCGAGAGCAACTCATCGCGGAGAACACGCTGTTGCGTCAGCAGGTCATCGTCGCGGCGCGAATGATCAAGCGGCCGGTATTTGCCCCCGGCGATGGGACGTTCCTCGTGCTGCTCGCTCAGCTGGTGCCGCCATGGCGCGCTGCCCTTCTCCCCGGTCACACCGGAGACCCTGCTTCGCTGGCACCGCGAAGGCATCACGTCCCCACCAGGGCTGCACCAAGCCCTTCCGGTCGGGACCGTTGCGCCTCCGAGCCGATCCGGCACCATCCGCGCCTTCCCCGTTCTGAACGGACTCCACCATGATTTTCGGCGGCGGGCTGCATGATCACGCGACCCCCCGCGCGAGCCGGATGACCGAAGGAGCCAGAACAGGTCGCTCTTCCGCGGATCAGCGGCCTGCACCATCGGTATGTCCAGCGAGCGGCGTGACCGACCCAAGGCGGCTGGACACGTTTCTCACCGCCACACCCTAGAACAACTCGTCGACGGACGTGACGGTGACCGCCTTGCGGACCCAAGCGTCGAGTTGCGCAACGTCGGCGCAGGCGAAGACACGCGCGCGCACCTCATCCGAGACGCGAAGACCACGAGCCTGGAGCACGGCGAACAGGGCCTCGGCAAGCCCTTTGACCTCTCCCTTGGCCTCCCCCTCGGCCCGCCCTTTGGCCTGGTGTTTCTTGGCGAACTCGCTCTGAAACTCGTAGGTACCGCCAGCCATGAGGTCCTCCAACGCGGCTCTCGCCGCTTCCGAAAGAGCGGCGAAGACCAAGTCTGAGTATAGCACCTGCCGCTCGTCGGATAGGCGCAGCGTTGCCAAGAGCGCCGCGCGGCCGAGCACCTCGGCGTGGGCCTTGTCGCCGTGGGCGATGACGGACAGAACCGCGAGCTCCGGATCCCGCTCGGCCGCAGCCACGTCATCGATGACCGGCACCGAAGCCGGCCCGATGACCAGCGGTGAGAGCGAGCTGCCAGGGCCCACGTCGATCGGCTGGCGGCACCACCGGGCCACGTCCTCGGTCGGGGTTACGACCAGAACGCATGCGGGACACTTGAGGCGAGCTCGAAGTCCGGTGACGTAGACGGGCCACGTGAAGCGCTTTCTGGGATCGGGCGAAAGCTGTACCTCGACGACGATGGCGAGCACTGCCTTGCCATCGACGAGCAAGACGACCAGATCGGCGCGGTATTCAGCCGGATTGATGTCGGTCAGCTCGGCAGAATCGAGCCGGACCTCCGAGTATACCGGTAGGGCCACATGCAGCGCGTCGCGCAGCAGCTCTGGCGCAAGCTCAGGCCGATTGCGAAACAGAAGCAGTAGCGACTCGTGCTGGAGTGACGGCATCGACCTATGTGCGCACGGTAACAGGCGACGTCCCGCGGGCTGTTGAATTTGGGTGGCGGTGTACAATGCGATTACGCGGCTCTCTTGGAGCCGTCAACGGACTTGGGCTCGAGCTGGACGTCGTGAGCCCGGAGCCCGGCGACGAGCTTGGGCATTGCCTGGTAGCCACGCAGCTTGCGGAAGGTCTTGGACGCCTCGACAAGGGCCACCGAGAGCCATCGAAGGACCATCTCGCCGCCCTCCCAGCGCGTGACGTTGTGCGTGGTCTTGCGGATGCGGCTGTTGAGGAATTCGATCGGGTTGGTAGTCGCCAGCGTGCGCATCAGCCCATCGGGCAGGTCGAATCGGAGCACCGTGAGCGTCTCGTCGAGCCCTTCGCGCAGCGAACCGGCTGCGGCGGGGTGCTTGCGTTCGAGCTGTCGAGCGAGAGCTTCCAGCATGCGCTTGGCCCGGGCTGCGTCCGCGCAGCGGTACGCGGTCGAGATCGTGCGGCTGACGTTCTTGCGCATGCTCTCGGGCAGGTGGTCCTCGACGTTGCGTCGCTTGTGCACCTGGCATCGCTGGATCAGGGCGCGCGCACCGAAGACGGCACGAATCGCCTTGCAGAGCGCCTTGCCGCCGTCGACGACGAAGAGCATCGTGCGGTTGGTCCGCACGCCGCGAGCGACTAGGTCATTGAGCAGCGCGGTGCACACGGTCGCATTCTCCGTGGCACCTTCGTGCATCCCGAGCACATGCTTTTCGCCGTGCTCGTCGATGCCCAGGGCGACGAGCACCACGTGCTCGCCCATGTGGATGCCGTCGATCATGACTGCGCACAGGGCCAGCGCGCTCAGGTCGCGACTCATCGTCTGCGCGAGCTGCTCGCGCGTGGAAGCTGTGAAGCGGCGGCTCACCGCGCTCTTGCTGGTGCCGCGCGAGCGCAGCCCAGCGGGCGCCGACTCCAGCGACCGCTCGTAGCGTCGCGTCGAAACGCCGAGCACCATCTGCTCGACGGCTCTCGGCGTGAGCGGGTCGGCTTCGGCGAAGCGTTCCCAGGTCTCCAGCGGCAGCTCCCGTCCGTCGGTGCCGCGCACTCGCGGACGACGCACATGGACGCGACGGCCTCCCATCGCCAGCTCTCCTCCGGTGTGCCCGGCGCGCGACGCCCGTCGGTCGCCGTCGTGCACGTAACGCGGCCCACACAGCTTCGTGCGGTCCTCCTCGAGCATCGCGCTGAGCACCGACATCCCCGCGGCCACCACGGCCTCGTGCAGCGTCGCCCGTGCGTCGCGCATCGCGGCGAACACGAGCTGCTCGGTCGTCGCCTCTTGGCTCCGGCTTCGTCTCCTGGCAGTGTCCTTCATTGGCGGTTCCTTTCCGGTTAAGCACCCCGATCTTCCGACCGGGGCGGGTGGAACCGCCACCTCAACTTTCAACAGTCAGCGGGACGTCGCCCGGTAACAGCCGCACCGAGGGAGTTGCCGTCAAGATTCATGGCTTGGACTTCGGTTCGGATCCAGCGTCCGGACATTGCCGACCGCGACGAGTCGCCGTGCCTCAAGCTCGCGCGCCAGTTGCATTGCGACGTCCCATCTCCCCGCGGCAACGGCCCCTTCGATGGCCCGCGCGAGCGCGCTTTCCACGGTCGAATGCGTGTACTCTGCCTGTGGGCCAAACGCGACCAGCGATCGCGCACTTACGTCAACTCGCGTAGGGTCCAGTTGACGCGAGTCGACGTGATTCGCCGCGAGTTCCACATTTTCGCAGGCTTCGATTCCCAGCGCCTCCACCCATTTTCATCGAGAAAAAGGCCTCTACCCTGCCCTTTCGGGCGCCGTTGCCCTGCTGCGCGCGCGCGATGGGCATGCGCCCATCGTCCTCGAGGAGTCGCGCTGCAGGTCGAGCACCAGCACGACACTAGACATCGCGACACGGCTTAGCGCGCAAGTTCGACTGCGTCCGCACCCCTCATCCCGTCGAGCGCGTACGACTCGGGGCGAGGCACGGAACGCGAC
>JBAULD010000008.1:0-5968 GCA_049578005.1 Polyangiaceae bacterium | reverse complement strand
CTCCACGTCGGTGACCACGACCCCGAACCTTCACGCCGCGTATACGTACACGTTCGCGAGCTGGAAAGACGTCTTGCTGGTCCTCTACACCGGCCAGAGCAACGCCTCGCAGAATACCGCAACGGGTGACTCAGGTTGCAACAGCGACATTCGGAACACGCTCGCGAACAACTGGGGCTCGCTCTTCCAGAACCCCAGCTGCGCCAGCGCGGGGACCGGGACCGGGTGCACGATCTTGCAGCACGCGTTTCGACGCGACGACGCGGCTGGCCAATCCAACGTTTTCTTGCAGCTCATTGGCGCGTCGCCCTCGCCGACCAGCGCGTCGAACCGCAGCTTCGGCACGAGCCCGTTCTGCAGCGTTGGCGAGGTCGGCGTGAAGGCTGCCACCGCGACGAACCCAATTAAGATCACGACCACCGTCCCGCACGGCCTCACGACCGGCCAAACGGTCTCGATTGTCGGAGTCGGCAAGAACATCGACAACACCGCCGCCACGGGCGGCAATACGGCCGCCAACGGAAACAACCTAACCGTCACCGTCGTCGACGGCCTCAACTTCACGATCGCCAAAGACGGCACGGTCGCCGGCAACGGAACAACTGTAGGCAGCTACGCCATGGTGCTCCTGCCTCCCCCCCCCGGGCTCCTCTCCACGCCGATCGCGACCGACTACCGCGAGCTCGACCCGATTCGGCGGCCCTGCGTCAGCGGTCTCACAGCCAAGGAAGACGTCTGCAATCGCGACGGCAACCTTGGCCTCGTCCTTCCGGTAGTGCCCACCGACTTTCTCGGATCGATCGCGGCTCAGTATCCGACCACGGCCTGCGCGGCGACAAACTTCTCGGTCCCCGGCACGACGGTCACCGACCCGAACACCGGCTTCGCCGTGAAGGTGCCCTGCCCCAACGGCGAGCCGCAGCACGGCGGCAACCTCTGCGTAGTGCCGGTCGACGCCACGGGCAATACTAACTGCCTCAACGGCACCGGGAACATTCCCTTCGCGTTCAGCCCCGCAGCGGTAAACGGCATCCTCCCCGGAAGCGCCGATGCTCGCGTTTACAACTCGCACCTGCTCACGGGGCCCGCGGCGACTTCGACGTACCAGGTCGACACGCACGGCCGCTCGATCGTCGGTGCCTGGTACCGCATTCACTCCGCCCATACCCTCAATTCCGGCGGCACCAAGTGCCTGCAGTCGGCGGCAACCGACCAGATTGGCTGCCTAGTCCAAGCCAGCCCGTGCAGCCTCGGGTACGACTCTCACGATGCTACGGACTGGGATTCGGCCTCCGCGAACCCAGGGTCCACGATCGCACAAAAGGTCAACCAAGTCCTTCCGCTCGCCGCATGCGTCCAGAGCTTCGACTACGCGCTCTCGCGCAAGCTCTATCTGGATACCGTCGTCGGCTGGGGGAACATCGTGCCGAACGACGCGACCTATGGGCCTTCGGAGCTGGCCCTCGCGAATTGCGAGGCGAGCGAATCGTTCATCTCGCCGATCCTGACGGCCAACGGCTTCTACAACTTCGCGGCTGGATCGGCGCCCAACGGCGGAAATCCCTTCGCCGAGGACTTCAATGAGCCTGCGCTTTGTCCGACCCAAGTTCCGCCCGCGTCGACTGCCAACGTCGTCGCATACACGGGCAACGCAGCCCCGCTCCCGAGCACCGGAACGATCTGCGGCAATGGGGTCCTCGATCCGTACGAAGATTGCGACGACGGCACGCACGGAGCCACCGGCGCGCCGAACACCTACACGCCAATCAACGGCGGCAACGGCAGTGGGACGTCAGCGTGGCCGTGCTCGATTACCTGCCGCTGGGCGGGCGCTCCCGCCCCGATCGATCCGGGTACTCTCCCCTGCACCGCGGCGACCCCGGCTGGCACGGCCTGCACGCGGTCCGACGGAACCACGGCGGGCAAGTGCTACGTGGTCACGGCCGGCCCGACCTGCCTCCCGTGACACGCTTGGCGTCCACCTCGAGCCTTTCTTAATCGGACTTCAAGCTACTTCGTAGTTTCCGCGTCATTCGCGGGTCGCTCAGCAAAGGGCGCGTGCCCATCCAGATGGATGGGCACGCCCTCGAGCGATTCGGGTCGTGGCCCTGTTACTCCCGTGCCGGCGCGGTTGAGCAGTTTTCCACGCCGCACGTTCACGAAACGAGACGGAAAGCAGGGGCGCCAGATCGGCGGCCCCGTTGTCCTTCGGCGGGGCCCACGCGCCCGCGGTGCTCGGCAGCGTCCGCGCGGGATTTAGTCCTTGGCCTGTGGGACAACCATGCACGGGCTGCTGTCCGTTCGTGTTGCTAGGGTTCGTCTTGTATGATAGACAACGCTCGAATGTGCGCGACACGTACAGCTCGGTCCTTGCGGAACTCGAGTCCACTTCGTTGGTCCCCTCCGCGCTGTTCTCGAAGCCACAAGGAGTGCAGATGAGCAACGTTGCGCTGATTAGAGAAGTACGCACACATTTGCCTGGCGAGTCCGTTCGTCCCACCGAGGGCCTCGTCCCAGTCATCACGGTCATGGCGCGCGCCGGGGATGTCGAGAGCGTCCTGCGCGAATTGTCATTCCTCATCGACGGGGCGCTCGGGGCCTCTGTCGAACCGGCCTCACCGGACGGGGCAGGTCATATCGTATCCATCGCTGAGCTTTGTGTCGACGCGCGAGCCCACCGGGTCACCGTGGCGGGCCAAGAGGTGTCTCTCACGAGCCTCGAGTTCAAGCTCCTTTCGGCCCTGATTGGCCGGCGCGATCGCGCATTCACGCGCGACGGCTTGCTCCGTGAAGTCTGGCGGTGCAGCGCTCAGTGCAAGACCCGCACGGTCGACACCCACGTGAAGCGACTGCGCGACAAGCTGCGAAGCGCCGGACGATTCATTCAGACGATTCGCGGCATGGGATATCGGTTCAGCGAGAACACGTCTGGCGCCGGAGCCCAGCGACGGCGTAAGGGTCTTGCCGCAGCGCACGTACACTCAGTCCCAGCACCCATTGCCGTCGCCCGCCCATGAACAGAACGACTCCGTGCTCGGAGCCACGTCCTAGACGCATTGTGTTCGTGGGAGGTGTCGAGCGGTTGGAACGTCACTTGGTGGCCTTCGGTGCGCAGCTCGGCCTCGATGTGCAGATGCACAACGGGCACACTTGGGGGGGCGGGACGGCTCGACTGACCACGCTCGTGCAGCGGACGGACGTCGTCGTCATCGTCACGGGGACCAACAGCCACAACGCCGTTCAGATTGCGCGCCGCGAGGCAGCGAAATCGGGCGCTGAGGTCAGGCTGGTGAGATTTCTTGGGGCGGGCGCCGCGCGTGCGTTGCTCGAGGAAATCGCACAGCTGGCGGCATAGCGTCAGGGCTTCATCGGGGAAGGGCTACAGGACGCGCGAGAAATCTGCTAACTCGCGCCGGTCACCAAGGACGAGACCGAATTGATGCAGCTCTGGTTTTCGGCGCATAGGCTAGGATTGCGTGCTTTTCGACGCGCCTCTTCAAGCTGTACCGGATTTATACGTTTACCCGGCAACGGGGCGCGGAGCGCTCGGGGCGATGGGCAGGTGTGTATTGCTGTCGAGTGCGATGGCTCGGCCCACATGCCAAGATGTGGGCTACCTTGGCTCTTGCCGCGGAGTAGTTTGCTCATGAAAAGAACCGTCGTCTCCATCGCGGCTTTCACCGCCGCCTCCGTTCTGGTTTATGCGTGCGGTAACTCGGGAAGTGCGACAAATGGAGATGCCGGCACGGGGCCGAGCGGCAGCGGGTCGAGCAGCGGCTTCGACCCGAGCGGGTCCAACTCGGGTGCAAACGGCTCGAACTCGGGTGCAAACGGCTCGAACTCGGGTGTGGGTGGCTCGAGTTCGAGCGGGTCGACCTCCGCGGCGAACGGGTCCAATTCGAGCTCGAGCGGGTCGGGCGCAAGTGGCGCGAGTTCCGGCCAGAACGGATCTTCGGGGATGCCGTCGGGCAGCTCCGCGTCCGGATCGAGCTCGGGGTCGGCCTCTGGAGGCATGTCGACGTCAGGGAGCTCCAGTGGGTCAATGCGCGGCGGATCTTCGTCAGGCCAGGGCTCCTCTTCCGGGTCTGGATCTTCGGGGTCTTCGAGCGGCGCAACGACGCCTTGCAACCCTCCGACGAGCGGAACAGCTGGGTACGCGACGCGGTACTGGGATTGCTGTAAGCCGTCGTGCGGGTCATCACACACGTGCGCGTCCGACGGCGTCACGCGAAATGACGGAGCGAAGGACTCCTGCCAGGGGGGGACCGCATACGAGTGCTACGACATGGCGCCCCAGGTCGTCAGCGATACGCTCGCCTACGCCTTCGCCGCGTACGACGGCGCGAGCTGCGGCACGTGCTTCCAGCTCACCTTCACCGGCAAGTCCCACGACGGTACGATGGACATGGGCTCGCAGCAGCTCTGCGGGAAGCAAATCATCGTGCAGGTCGTGAACACGGGCGGGCTCGTGTCTGGGCAGTTTGACCTCCTCATTCCGGGCGGAGGTGTAGGAGCGAACGACGCGTGCGCGACCGAATGGGGTGTGTCCGCGTCCCAGTTGGGGGTCCAATACGGTGGGCTGATGCTCCAGTGCGAGCAGCAGGACAACTACAACTATGCACAATATCCTGCCTGCACACTCAGCGCTTGCCAATCGGTGTTCACTAAATCGGCAACCATGGCGACTGGCTGCGAGTTCATCGTCAATTGGATGAAGGGCGCAAACAATCCAGATGTGATGTTCACACAAGTGGCCTGCCCCAGCCAGCTCACGAGCATGTCGGGCCTCTAGTTTGCGGCTCTGATCGATCGGCCTGCGAGATGACGCGCATCCGTCCCCGAGATACGCGCACCCATCCACGAGATACGCGCACCCGTCCCCGAGATACGCGCACCCATCCACGAGATACGCGCACGCGTCCCCGAGATACGCGCACCCGTCCAGATACCGACACCTGGGCGGCACTCGCGTTGGGGCTTCGCGAGATCTCTGAGCGTGTCCGCCTTGTAGGTCGTGCTCTCCGCTAGCCGCCCCGCTTCACCGAGGCGCTCATCCGCTCGGTCCGCTCCGCCGTTCGCGCCCCGAACGAACCCACCGCATCAGTGCGGGATGCACTATCGACGGCCCAACCATGTCATGGTAGGGGCACCCCGACGAAGGCCGAGGGCGCAATGGGTTCGGCGAGTTTCTTGATGCGTGTAACAGTTGGAAATATTAAGCGGAACCACGTGAGCCGAATCGGGGACGGTTCACTGGGCTTGCTGGGCGCTCCCAGAGGTACCGTCTCAAGCGCTACGCGGGATCACAGTGTCACTCCGCAACTTGGACTTGTACGCCCCCTTGAGGGAGAGCGCTCCAAATGTCCCGTAGTCGCCGAACTATGGCCGCGGTGGCGCCGCTCACTCCGGCGCGTGGACCGTCCGATCGGCGGTCGAGCGAAGCTTAGGACGGTGGGTGGGGTGCGCGAGAGGGCGGCCCCTTTCCCCTGTTCCGGCGCTGTGCTCTTCTAGCAGAGTTTTCGATGTTCGAACTCACGGTGGGCCAACTGATCACGCCTTCGATCCGCCTCGATGGGGTTCTCGGTCGAGGCGGAATGGGCAGCCTTTGGCTGGCCTTTCACCTCAGGCTCAAGGTTCGAGTCGTCGTGAAGTTCATCGCCAGCGAGTTCGCGGGCAACCCCGAAATAATGGCCCGCTTCGAACGCGAAGCCGCCGCCACCATGGCCGCAAAGAGCGCGCACGTGGTTCAAATCCTCGACTACGGCTTCACCGAGCAAAAGGTTCCGTTCATCGCCATGGAGTACCTCGATGGCGAGGATCTGGCTGCGAAGATCGCTCGCGAGCAGCGGGTTGCTCCTGTGGAGTTCGCCGAGATCCTGAGGCAGGCGTGCAAAGGGCTCACCCGCGCGCATGCACAGGGGATCATCCATCGAGACATCAAGCCCGAAAATATTTTTCTCACGTATGT
>JBAULD010000007.1:0-4357 GCA_049578005.1 Polyangiaceae bacterium | reverse complement strand
CGCGCACATAGGTCCGCGGATACCCCGCTTCTTGTCCGACGATGCCGTGCGTGTCCGTGTCGGCTGTCGCAGTGACCGCGTGCCCCGTGCGAAGGAGGGCGCGCCAGTCGTCGAGCACTTTGGCGCGCGCTTCTACGTTTCGGCCGTTCCACACCTCGAGCGCGTCGAAGTCCGCTCCGTACCCCGCGCCCGTTCCAACGCCGCGCGCCGGGTCGAAGCCGAGCTGGTTGAAGTAGCCGTTCGCCCCCGCGCGCGGATGATTGATTTGAACGACCAGGTCCCCCGGCGCCTGGGCCCGCACGTCCGCGAAGACGTCGCCCGCGCCGCGGTCGCGGATGCGCGGAGCGCCGCCGGACGGCTTCGATGCGTCGAAGACGAGAGGAAATACGTTGGCGTGGCCCCACGGGTGGCGGCTGGCGTCGCTCGTCAGTTCGTCTCCGGAGATCTCGACGAGGTCGGATTCGAGGTGCTGATCTCTTACGACGTCCTCGAGATTCGCGACGACGTTGTGTTCGCTGGCCACCGCGACTTCGACCGCCTCGGCGGCGTTGGCGACGACGCGATCGCGCGCGTTGGCGGGAGCGTCTGCGCTGTAACTGGAGTGCTGATGAAAGTCGCACGCGACGTAGCCGCGCGTGTCGACGACGCGGGCAAGGGAGAGGCTCTCGGCGTGCCGGTCCCCCGGCGCGAGATCGACCGTAACGGTCCCGAGCGCATACTCGGGCCCGCGCGAGGCCGTGATGCGGTATTTGCCTGCGGCGAGGACCACGTTCGAAATCCCGTCGCCCGTCGTCACTTGATGGCGCGCGGGGCCGGCAGCGTGGGCGATGCCGAAGTCGGGGGTGGTCGTCGTGCCGATTCCCTCGAAGGTGAGTTTGCAGGCGATGGGGGACTGCGACGAATCGACGCAGCGCACCTCGAGCGCGGCTGTGGCCTCGAGGGGAACGTCCACGGCGACCCTGCGTCCCGTTCGAACGTCGACGGGAGCCGGCGGATCTTCCGAGCGGCGGCCCGTCGCCGTGACTCGATAACGGCCGACGGGTAAATGCCCCCAGAAAGGGGGGCCGAGCGTCAACGGCTCGGACGAACCATCCGCAAGCAGCGTGACGAAGAAGCCGGTCGGGAGGACGGCCGCGGCGGGCAACCTCACTTCGACTTCACCGACCGGCTGGCCCGCGGCCATCGCCAGCTCCGACACGACACTCGACGTGTCGGCTCGCTCTCCCACGACGAGCAAGCGCGCATACGCCGCTTTCTCGCGTGGAGAAAGGTGAATCGCTTTTCGCTGCGCCGTGTCGGTCCAGCCGCTCCCGCTGATGGCCTCGATGGCGCCCTCGGTGGAGGTCACCGCGTAGCTGGCGAATCGCCCCACGGCGCCGACGTACGGCCCGCTCGACGGTCCCTTGAAGCCGGTGGGCTTGCCCGGTGCAACTTTTTCGGCGCCGCCCCACTGAACTGCGTCGCCGAGCGACGGAAGGTCTATCGACGTCTCGCTCGTATTCTCGACCGTGGTCTCGAGGAGGAGGGCGCGGTCCGGGCCGCGCAGCGAGTAGCGCGTCGTGACCGTCAGGCCCGCTTCGTAGAGCTCCCGACCTTTGGCCTCCACCCAAGCCGTTCCGTCGCTCGCTTCGCCGCTCGAAAGCGCGTCGTAGACACCTTGTCGCGGGAACACGCCGAAGTACGTGAAGACCTGCCCGAGCTCGTCTTTGCGGACATGCGCGTCGGCGGCGTCGACGATATTCCCTCCGCTCTCGGTGAAGCCCTCGCTCGATCCGAGCTGATCGACGACGAAGACGACATTGTCGTTTTCGAGGATCAAGTCCCCCGGGCGCCCGATCGCGTTCGGCCCGCCGAGCTCCTCGCCGCGGTTCATCACGTGCACGCGCGCCCGCTGGGCGGCGGCGCTCGCGGCGTCGCGCGGCTCATCCTGCAAGAGCGATTGCCAGCGGCTGGCGGCGCCGGGAACCACACGAATCTGCGGCGTGCCCTCGTGCTGGGCCGGACAGGCGGCGGCCGCCGTCGAAAGTGCAACAAGACCGAGAAAGCGACGCATGCTCAGCCCGCTGGGTTCGGCCGCAACGCCAAAAAGCGCGCGAGCGCCTGCGCCTTGGGCACGAGCGACGATCGCTCGATCTGTTCGTCGACCGTGTGAAAGCCCGACCCCCGAGGGCCGAGCCCGTCGATCGCAGGAATTCCGAGTGCGGCGGCGGTGCTCGCGTCGCTGCCTCCGCCGATGAGCGGTGCCTCGTCGCCACCGAGCCCGTGCGCGCGCGCGCTCGCCGCGTACTCCTGCAAGAGCGCGGCGCTCGCAGCCGTGCGTTCGAGTGGCGTGCGCGAAATACCCCCGCTCAGCTCGATCCGTGCTCCCGGAACCGAAGCCGCCGCTTCATCCGCCGCGCGGCGTAGAGCCATCGCGAGCTGGTCGCCGTCGGCTCGCGTCTCGAAGCGCATGTCCAGCTGCGCCTCGGCGCGATCGGGCACCGTGTTCTTGCTCTGCCCTCCTGTCACGCGTCCGACGTTGACCGTGACGCCGCGCGTGTAGTCGGTGAGTCGCTGCGCCAAGTCGATCCAGCGCGCGGCGGCCCAAATGGCATTCACGCCGTGCTCGTGGGCATTGCCGGCATGGGCGGCGCGACCGTGCGCAACGGCGGTCATCGACCCGGTGCCCTTGCGCCGCGTGATGATGGCGTCGCGCGCACGACCGGCCTCGAACACCAGACAGGCGCTCGATCCGCTGATGGCAGCGGCGATGATCCCCTGCCCCTCCGGCGAGCCCACTTCTTCGTCACTCACGACGACGACTCGGACCGGAACGACCGAGCCGAGGCCGCCGGCCGCCGCGAGCGCTTTGAGCGCAAACGCGATGACGACCAACCCGCCCTTCATGTCGAGGACACCCGGGCCGCGCGCCAGGGGTCCGTCCGTGCGGAACCCCTCGAAAGACCCGGGAGGGAAAACCGTGTCGAGGTGCCCCACGAGCGCCACGGCACTCTTGTTGGGCCGATCGGGGTGCGTGCGAAAGAGGAGATGATCGCCGAAGCGCTCGCTCGGATGCACGATCGCGTCGACCCCGTCGATCGCGAACATCTCGCGGAGGAGAACGCCGACCTGACGCGCGCCTTCCGGGTTCTCCGTGTAGGAGTTCACGTCGACCAACTTGGCGAGAGCCTGCTCCATGGCCTGCTGCTCGTCCGCCAGCCAAGCCGCCGCGTGGTCGGCGAGCGTCTTCATCGGAGGCGCAGCGTAGCACTGCCGGGTTCGGCCGACGTGCGCCGAGTCGCCGGCGAAAAGGGTCGGTTACGAACTTGTAGCGCCAGCCGTCGCAAACGGTAGCCTGGAGGGCGATATGGCCAAGAAGCGGTTCAAGGCCGCCGTCATCGGCGGAAGCGGATACGGCGGGGCAGAGCTCATTCGTCGCCTGCTCCGGCACCCCGACGTAGAGCTCGTACGGGTCGCGTCGATCGACTTCATCGGCGAGCCTCTCTCGAACGTCCACGCCAACCTCGAAGGCCAGACCAGCCTCACCTTCGAGGGCCTGGCACCGGCAGCCGCTGCTGAAGGCATGGACGTCGTTCTCCTCGGCCTGCCCCATAAGGTGAGCGCGACGCGTATGCCCGAGCTGATTCGAAAGGACGTGCGGGTCGTCGATCTTTCGGGGGATTTCCGGCTGCGCGATCCCGCAGCGTACGCGAAATATTACGGGGCCAAGCACCCCTGTCCGGAGGAATTGACGAAGGGCACGTTCGTCTACGGCCTGCCCGAGCTCTTTCGCGACGCGATTCGCGAAGCCAAGTACGTGGCATCGCCCGGTTGCTTCGCGACGACGATCGAGCTCGCGTTGCTGCCCCTCGCGAGAGGCGGCCTCCTGTCGGGATCGGTCGAGATTGTCGGCATCACCGGATCCAGCGGGAGCGGCGTCGCTCCCAGCGCAGGCACGCATCACCCGGTGAGGGCGAACAATCTGCGGACCTACAAGCCGCTCGAACACCAGCACGTCCCCGAGATCGTGCAAACGCTGTCTCAGGCAGGCGCCAAGGACCTCACGATGCAGTTCGTGCCGGTCAGCGCGCCGCTGGCGCGGGGAATCTTCGCGACGTGCTTCGCGCACGTCGACGCGAGCGTCTCGGCCGAGGCCATCCTCGAGGCGTACGCCGAAGCGTACGCGCGCGAGCCGTTCGTGCGGGTGCCGGCAAAGCGGCTCCCGGAGGTGGTAGCCGTGAAGGGAACGAACTACGCGGAGGTCGGCGTTCAGCCGGGAGAAGTGCGCGGCGGAAAGCGCACGATCGCGTGTTTCGCGGCGACCGACAATCTCGTCAAAGGCGGAGCCGGCCAGGCGATACAGTCGATGAACCTCATG
>JBAULD010000006.1:0-25784 GCA_049578005.1 Polyangiaceae bacterium | reverse complement strand
CGACCAATTCAAGAGCGACTGCTCGTACGCCCGATCCACGAAGAGGAGAATACCCGTGGTCGAAGGAATGCGGGCATGCAGCTCGTTTCGTAAACTTAAGTAAATCGTAGAAAGGGCCCGAGCCTGTATCGAGCTGCGCGCTGCCATCCTCCATGAAGCGCCTTGAGAGGCACGGAAAGCAACGGACCGAGCCACCCGGCGGCAGCTCCGGCTTGTTGCCACGAGCTCCCCGCGAAACTGCTTGTCGATCGACATACGACCGTGGCCCGACCGCTCCGCTAACGCGTCATCTCTGTGATCGCGAAGGAAGCGCAAGATGAACCGCGGGTCGGCGCCGTGTCGCGAGCCGCCCAAGACTCCTTAGCCTCCAATTAGCTCCCGCACCCGCGCCCGTTCGCGCTGAAGAACCGCGATCGCATTGCCCAAACCGATCTCGGCTGCAATGGCCTTGAGAAGGGACTCAGCCTTGGTGCTGACCTTCGGGACGGCCTCCGATCCGTGGACAACTGCCGCAGCGGTCAGTTCGGGTTTCGCGGCAATGCTTTTCACGGCAGACTTCCTTTTGATCCGCCTGTCCGCCGACCGCACGCTGTAAACGTAGTCCTTGGTGATCGGGAGTCCGGCAGCCTTGGCTTTTGCAACGACCTCTTTGGCCGGAGTGCTGGAAGGCAATGCGCGCACGAATTCCGCCTTGCTCTGGACCGGCTTGCTTGAGCGAGGGCTGGGGGCAATCGAGGTCCTCCTTGCCGTCCTCGCGGTTTTCGCGTGAGCGTCCTTGGGGGCCCGGCGCCGAACCTCGCCTGCCGCAGACACATCGAACGTGGAGCGTGCTGCCCTGCCCTTCTCAACGACCTGGGCGACCGAGGGCGACCGCGGTTGCTCGCGCAAGGAGTCACTGGCGATTTTTTTGTCTGTCATATGTCGCGGGACCCTATCACGTGTTCCCTTTGGCGACGTCTGAGATGCCGAGGCCCCGTGAACTTTCCCCGTATCCCGCACGCGGGAAAGCTATCGGGAAGTGCGCACCGGGCCAAGGAGCGCCGCCGAACAACGCCGTCTAGATCTCGTGCGCAAACGAGAGGAGGTTTGCGGTGAGGTCGTCGGGGTTCGAAAGCGCGACGAGATGGCCGCCGCGAATCGCGTGCACCTCCGCCTCGAGTCTGGCGCGGGCCACTGCTCTTTGGAAGGAAAGTGGGAAGAAGCGGTCGTCGACTCCGGCGAGGACGCGAATCGGAACGTGCGGCCACCCGTGAAAACGGCAAGGCTGCTCAAATGCCGCGCCCACTTCTTCGCGCGGGGGTGGTGCGCCCTGAAGAACGCCTTCAGGCACGTCGTGCAGGAAGTATGTTGCGACGTCGAACTCGACGGGGTAGCCGCCGCGTTTGGCTGCGTCCGTGCGCGCCCGGGCAGCGCCCGTGTTCCCCCACCACTCCCCAGCGGTTTCGCCGGGTCGGGGAATCATCGCGTTGACGAAGACCAGTTTCCGCACGGGCGCGCGCGCGCACACGAGGGGTGCGGTAAAGCCCCCGAGCGACTGCGCGACGAGCACAACGTCCGTGCGCGCACCGATCGCGCGGACGACAGCATCCGCGTACGCGTCGAGCCCGGCGAGTGCGTCTTCGCCGGGTAAATCGACCGCGATCGCTTCGTGATTCGCCCGTTCGAGCAACGGCACGACACGGTGCCAATACCAAGCCATACCGCCCGCTCCCGGGATGAGGACGAACGATGCCATCGTCTGCGCTCCTCTCTACGTCGTGCTCACGCCGGCGTCGGCAAGCTCACCATCCACTGCGTGCCGAAGCGGTCGACGCACATGCCGAAGTACGGCCCCCACGGCGCGTTCGCGATCGGCATCGTGACCCTCCCGCCGTCGCCGCTGAGCGCCTGGAATACGCGATCCGCCTCGACCTTGTCGTTCGCGACGACCGAGACATGGAAGTTGTTGCCCGGCTTGAGCGGTGGACCCAAGCCTTCGACCGCGTCGCTCCCCATCAGATGCACCGTCTCGGTGATGGGCAGCTGAATGTGCATGAGCTTGTTCTTCGCGCCCTCGGGCACGCCCTTCACGAAGGGTGTGTCGCCGAAGGTCTGCTTCATGAGGATGCGCGTTCCGAAAACCTTCTCGTAGAACTTGAACGCCTCTTCGGCGTTGCCGGCAAAGTTTAGATAGATGTGGACGAGTTGCATGGGGAACCTCCGAGAGCGTGAGTTTCTTAGATGAATAGAGGACGTGTCGACCAGGGCGCCGATCGAATCAGGCCGTTTCGCCCGCGCCGCGTCGGCCTGAAAGAAGAAGCGTCCGAACGCGCGCGTCGCGCACGTACAGGCACGCCCACAAGAGCACGCCGAAGACGACCGGGAAGAAGAACGGTTCGCCCATGCGCACGTGGGTCGCGGTGGCACCACCGAGGTAGCCGGTGAGGAGGACGGCGCCAAGGACGGCGGTGCGCGGGACTACGTACAGGATCGTGCAGGCGATGAGGACCAGGCCGAGCGGGACCAGGCAAGATGCCGCGTAGCCGACGCGTGCCGTTCCCTCCACGTACGGCGCTAGGCGAAGCACCTTGCCCGTCCCATCGACGAGAAGAAAGAGGACGAGGAGCGAACCGAGAAGGCGCGCCGTCCAGGTCTTGGCGGTCGCGGAGCGGGCGGTGGCTGAGCTTGAACTGTGGTCGAGGATGGCTTCCATGGCCTAAGGACGAACGGCGAACGAGGGACCCGACATGCCGCCTCACTTTTTCTTCGACCCCCTGTCGGCCGCCGGCCTAGTCCTTCGTCCTAGGAAGGAAACCCGCGAAGAATGCTTTACGCCATCCTCTGTTACGACCGCGAAGACGTCGTCGAGTCCTGGACGCCGGAACAGGATGCCGCCGTCATCGCCAAGCTCGATGTCGTGACCGACCGGCTCGCCCGCGAGGGGCGCCTGGGGCCGGTCGCCCGCCTGATGCCGACGACGACCGCCACGACGCTCCGCAAGGGCAAGGAGACAATCGTTCTCGACGGGCCGTTCGCTGAAACAAAGGAACAGCTGCTCGGCTTTTTCATCGTCGAGTGCTCGTCACTCGAACAGGCGATCGCCACGGCGAAGGAGCTCGGCCAGGCCAGCAGCACGAGCGGCTCCTACGAAATCCGTCCCCTTCGTCTGCTGCGTCCGGAGGCGCCCCGGCCGTGAGCACCATCGCCTGGATCGACGTGGCCCTCCGGGGTGCGCGTCCCCAGGCGATGGGCGCGCTGCTCCGCCATTTTCGCGACCTGGACCTGGCCGACGAGGCGTTCCAAGAGGCGTGCTTGCGCGCGCTCAAGAGCTGGCCGAAGAACGGCCCACCGCGGGACACCGTAGCGTGGCTGGTCATGGTCGGGCGCAACGCCGCGCTCGATGGCGTACGGAGGCGCAATCGGGAGCGCGAGCTCCCGGGCGAAGAGGCGCTTTCCGACCTGAGCGAGGCAGAGGGGCCGCTGGCCGAGCAGCTCGACGAGGCGGACTATCGCGACGACCTGCTTCGGCTGCTCTTCATGTGCTGCCACCCTCAGCTTCCCGCGACCCAGCAGATCGCGCTCGCGCTGCGCATCGTTTGCGGCCTCACCGTCCCCGAGATCGCCCGCGCGTTCCTGGTGACCGACGTCGCGATGGAGCAACGGATCACACGGGCCAAGAAGTACGTCGCAGCGGAGCGCGTTCCCTTCGAGACGCCGGGTGCGCCGGAGCGCGCGGAGCGGCTTTCGGGTGTAGCGGCCGTCCTTTACCTCCTCTTCAACGAGGGTTACTCCGCGACCGGCGGCAGCGCCCACGTGCGCGTGCCGCTGTGCGACGAGGCCATCCGTCTGGCCCGGCTCCTCCTCCGGCTGTTTCCGGGCGAACCGGAGATGCTCGGGCTCACCGCGCTCATGCTCCTTCAGCACGCGCGGTCGAAGGCGCGGCTCGACACACAGGGGGCGATCGTTCTTCTCGAAGATCAAGACCGCAGCGTGTGGGACCGCGATCGCATCGCGGAGGCCCTGGCGCTCCTCGACAAGGCTCTCCGCCACGGGAGCCCCGGACCGTACCAGGTGCAGGCCGCCATCGCCGCGCTTCACGCGCGCGCGCCCCGTTTCGAAGATACGGACTGGGCGGAGATCGAACAGCTCTACGGCGCGCTCGAGCGCCTCCAGCCCTCGCCGGTGGTGTCGCTCAATCGCGCCGTCGCCCTTGCCAAGTTGCGCGGTCCGGCAGCTGCACTCGCGATGATCGATGGGCTGGCGAAAGACCTGTCCGGGTACTTCTACTTCTTCGGCGTCCGCGGCGCTCTCCTCATGGAGCTCGACCAGCCCGACGAGGCGCGCGAGGCGTTCGATCGCGCGCTTGCCCTCGCGAAGTCGCCCGCGGAAGCGGCACACATCCGGCTGCAGATCGACCGGCTGACGAAAAAGAAGCCCCGGTTGTCTTGAGCGACGCTAGGCCATGCGCAAAGACGCGAGTGCTTGCCTGCGCAGCCATTCTCGCATGGCGGGATCCTCGCAGAGACCGACGACAGCTCGCGCGACCAGAGCAATGGGTTCTGCTCGGACAGCGGGACGTACGCGCCTGCCATGTCACGTCGTGCTTCGCGCCTCGCCTCGGAGTGCGGCCGCGGGATGTCACCGGTGCTCGGGGTGCTCTCGAATGAACTGGTCGAGGACAGCCGCCAGCCTCTTCTGCGTCAGCGCTTTCAGCGGACCCCAGCCCAGCAGAAGCCCCGGCAGGCCAAGCGCCATGCGCGACCATACCCAGAAGTCGAACCGGTCGGTGTGACGACGGATCTTGCCATCCAAAAACTCGAACTCTGCCTCGACACGGTTATGAACCATCCGGCCCGTGCTCGAGAACGTGTATCTGGCCTCCCAGTGGGCGCGGCCTCGTTGGTCGTCGGCTTCGATTGTCCGGAAGGTCCGGTCGCTCGGATCGGCTTTGCGCTGGCCCAGCATCGCCCACATTGCGCGGGCCCGATTTCCCTTGAGGTTAGGAAAAATCGGGTCCGAGAACTCGACGTCCGGGTGGTAACACGCCGCCATTCCCACCGGGTCGGAGTTCCTGAAGGCAGTGTAGAACGCCTCGATCAGCTTCTCGTTCGGGTGCATGAGGTGGTGCTCGATAGGCTGACTCAGGCTGAGCCTTGGGCGCTGGCTATACCGCGAATAGCTCCGATCGTCGGGCAGGGCGACCGCCCGTCGGACCTGCGGCGCTGAGCGCACCGTCGTTCGATCGAGTCAATTTGTTGGCTCATGCTGGTAAGCAGGCCTCCGCGTTAGTCCCCCGCCGCAGTCGGTTCTAACGCTTATCCTCGCCCGGAGGCGCAGCCGCCGCGGATGCAGGGGCCACGCGCTGGCTTCGTACGAGGCGGACACCCTCGGAGGCGAACTCGAGAGCCCAGCGCTGCTCGCGCGGAGTCAGTTCTACGCGACGCGACCTGGAAAGCGCCATCGTCGTGCTCAGCTCTGGCCTATCTTGCATGCAGACCACCCTCTAAACACAAGAGTAACGCCCGTGAACAAAAGTTCAACTCTTCAGAGCCGTCAGGGCCGAGGAATTGCCGCGCCCCCCCGCGCGTGCCAGGCGCCGGCCAAGGCAAGGGCTGCTGTCGCGATGAGATGCTGGTCGTCCGCCTCGTAGTGGTCCGTTTGCTCTGAATCGAGACAGATCGCGCCAAGGAGCTGTCCGTCCACCAAGATCGGAGCGACCAGGAGCGACTTGAACGCGTGGTGACCAGGCGTCGCTACGAAGCTCGTTTCCTTCGAAACATCGGGGGCATGAAATACGTTTCGTTTGATTGAGTCCCCCGCGTGTCCACCGCGGCAGGCGTGGACCGCAGCCCAACACAGTCCGGCGCCGTCTCTGTCGAACGCCCGCGAGGAGAAACGCGCGTAAGGCCTCCGGAAGGAACGCTCCGGGAATCCCTGATGCACCGTCATCGTTCGATCGCCGTCGGGCTCGTCGACGATGGTCAGGATCGACGCCCGCCGAGTCGTGCCTTCGTGATGCGTCGTCGAGTTGAATAGGGCGGTGAGCAGATACCCCTCGCGATCATTCGCGACCGTATCGCTCGCAGCCGTGGCGATTTCGAGCGCGGCGCGCACGATGGCGAGAGCACCTCGCGCCGCCGGGCTCGCAGGGTCGTCTCCCGGTCGAACCTCGGACGAGGGACGCTCCGTGGAGGTCGAACCCGAACCGACAGGTCTGGCCGCCGCGTCCCCGTCGGTCGGTGGTGCCGGGGCGCCGAGCTTGAACAGCCATCCCCCGAAAGCGTCGAACGAGCGACCCTCGCGCCCCGCCCGGCGATAGGCAATCACGACGAATACGGTACCCACCAGCAACATCACCAACAAGGACGCAACCAACGACAGCACGAAGCCCGCTTGCGCGTGCTCGTGGACGACGTCCGGCCACGTCCGACCGACGTCCTTCAGAGAGTCCTGGGGCGCTGCCCCGTCGAGCATTGAACGATGCTACGCATCTGCGTCGCGACCGCAAACCATACCGCTTGGTCGGTGGATGCACGCCCGCGCATCGCGCGGCGCAACGGCTTTGGCCGCGATACGACGAAGTCGACCGCCTCGGCGCGACGGGTGCCGGGACTGGTGCGCGTGTATGCCCTTACCTAACGATATCGAGACCATGTGTGTGAAGGCGGCTGCCGACCGGGCGCGCTCTTCCATCACGCAATGATGCATCGGGCACGTTACGCGATCGTTTCAGTCCTTTGGTTCGAATGCGGCTTTGTCTCGCCACCTTGCGCGCCAGGCTGGCGCTTCGAATCGGTCGGCAAAATATTGAATCTCGCGAGCGACCTTTCCGTCCCGAAATTCCATGATGCTGACCGTGGGTACGGGGCGTCCATCGTAGAAAATGACGTATTCGATGATCCAGAGGTCTCCACTGCCGAGCGTGCGCTGCACCTGAAAACGTCGCTTGGCGGGATTCTGGCTGCGCGATTCGAGTACGTTGCGACGGCCGTAAAAGTGCTCGCCGGATTGCGGATACTCGAGCTCGACGTCGTCGCAATAGATCTCGCCCTCCCCCTCTACATTTCCCTCGTTGGACGCAGCCCAATGCCGATCGAGCGCGGCCCGATTGTCGTCTTTTCGCTTGGTGTCGACCGCCATGGTCACCCGCCTGCGCACGGCGTGCCAGCCGCCCGGTTGCGCTTTCCGCCTGCTTCGCTCATTGGCTCATCGTGAACGCGCTATAGGTCGAGGTCCACGTCTCCGGTAGGTTGCGAGCAGCACACCAGCGCGTTCCCCTCGACCGGGGGCTCGAGCGGCTCCGGAAGATACGTCACGTGGCCAGAGATGAGGCCTGTCTCGCACGTATGGCACACACCGGTGCGGCAAGACCATCGGACGGGTACGTCGCAGGCTTCGGCCAGCTCGAGGAGGCTGCGGCGCGCCGGATCCCAGCGCACCGTCAGCCCGCTGCGCGCGAACGATACGCTGGGCCCGGGGCCGGGCGCACCGGCCGGAACATGCGGAGCGCGCGACGCCGCGCGAACGACACCGGGAGTCGTCGACGCGCCGGGCCCAAACACTTCGGTATGCACGCGTTGTGGAGGAGCGCCCCATCCCGCGAGCGACGCGGTCAGGTCGTGAAGGAACGATGCCGGCCCGCACAAATAGAAATCCGCGTCGCGTGGCACACCGATCCGTTCGAACAGATCCATCCCGATGTGACCAGAGGCGTCGAAGTCGCGGCCCTGCTGATCCTGAGGTCGAGGGCGGCTGTACACGACAAAGCTGCGGCTGCCGGGAATGGCTCGGAGCACGTCCCTCGACTCGATCGCGAATGGATGCTCCGTGGAGTCGCGGGCGCCGTACAACCACCAGACCTGGGGCGGGGAGGGCTCCTTCGCGAGCGCGTGCAACATGGCCAAGACGGGTGTCGCCCCGACGCCGGCGCTGAGCAAGACCACCGGGCGCTCATGGGCTCCGAGTGCGAGCGTGAAGCCGCCCCGCGGCGCGCTCACGTCGAGAAAGTCGCCCACGTGGACCTGAGTGTGAAGGTAGCCGCTCGCCGCGCCGTGCTGCTCGAGCTTGACGCTGATGCGGTACTGCACCTGCCCCGGCCCGCTCGACAGCGAGTAACTTCGCAGCAGTGGCGGGCCTTCCGGGGCGGACCGCATGCGGACCACCACGAACTGACCGGGCAGCGCCGCGGTAAGCGGCGTTTTGTCGGTCGGCTCCAGGACGAAGGACATCACGCTGGCGCTCTCGGGCGTGACTCGAGCCACGCGAAGCGTGCGGAACCCGGGCGCAGCAGTGGGTCCAGCGTGGCCGAGGGCAGGATTTCCGCCGATCGGGACTCCGCTCTCCGTTGCATCGAGCAGCTCCCGAAACGATCCACGCCACCCCTCGCTCAGAGCGGGAACCCGCAGCGCACGCTCGAGCTGCTCTCGGGGATGGCCCGGCAAGTACAGCAGCGCGTTCACCTGAGCGACGGTCATGTGTTCGGGCCCGTCGGCCGCTTTCACGACCTCGTCGTCGGCTCCGATTTCGCCTTCCTCGAGCACGCGCAAGTAAAAACCGGGTCTGCCGTGCCCGGTGAGCAGCGAAGCCATCGCTGGCTCGTCCATGCGGATCCCGACGCGATAGCAAGTGACGCGCGGCTGGGTGACCTCGAAGAGCGCGCTTCCGATGCGGTAGCGGTCGCCGATGCAGACCTCGTCGTCGGCAAGCCCATCGACCGTGAGGTTCTCTCCGAACTGCCCGTAGACGAAGTCGCGGCGATTGAGCTGCTTCTCCCAGTAACGATAGGAACCTACCTGGTAGACGTATACGGCGCGATGCTCGCCCCCGTGGCCGAGCAGGTCCCCCTGCCCGTCTCCGTCGATGTTGAGCTTGCGCACGGTCCGGCGGCCTCGAATCGACCCCTTCCACACGGCGGTGCGCACGGTCTTGCCGCGCCACTCGATGTCGCGCGGAAGACCGACGTTGATGGAGAGCACTTTGGCCACGCGTCTTCGCGTAGCAGCTTCCCTGCCCGCTGCACTCACTCGTCGAGAGCGCGCGCTGCCGTCACGCTCGCGGCTTCTTCGCCTCAGCCTCGGCAGCGCGATTCATCGGACCGGAGACGCCTCCGCGTTGAAAAGAGGCTTCGCCAACGAACAAAGACGCTACGCCGATTGGAAACGCGGCTTGGCCACTCGAAAAAGTCGCTCGGCCAATTGGAAACGCCGCTTCGCCAATCGAAAAAGACGCTCGACCATCCAAGAGCGACGCGATCCCGGTCGAACGAGACGCTTCGCCAATCGAAAAAGACGCCGAATGAATCGAACGAGACGAACGAACAACGAGCAATGACGCTCCGCCGATCGAAAAGGAGGCATCACCGGAGAAAAGAGACGCAAGGCCAACGGAACACGACGCTTTACCAACGAGAAATGCCGCTCTGCCAAGTGGAGATGACGCGTCGCCGATACGAAACGACGCTCTACCGATTGAACGAGACGCTTTCACCTACCAACCACGAACCCAGACGAAAACCGGAGAGGGCGCTCGCACACGTCATGCGCCCTTGCCACGTCGGACGTAGACTTCGGGCGCGATGCTGGCCCCCCGTCGCTCCGCACTTGGGCCGCGCTGGGGTGTCGCATGCTTTGCCACCTTCCTCGACGCAGGCGGCGACCGATCGTGTCTGGCGTTCGATGCGGCCTCGTTGGCGGCGGTCTTCGCCTGCTTGGCCGCTCGTTGCGCGGCCTCGAGCTGCGCTGCGTCTCGCCTGCGATCGTCGAGCCACTTGCGGTTCTTTTCTACGACGGCCCGCACGTCCGCGATCGCATAGCGGGACTCGCTGGATGGCCTGCATCGGACGAACCGCACGTGGTCGCTCGCCTCGCCTTTGAGGACGATTCGCAGAGCAGACGTCGACACATCGAGTGACACGGCGAGCTCGGCCAGCGTGGCGGTCGGTTCGGCGCTCGTGAGCAGGCCATGCGGGTCGGTGACCGTGGTGATGGGGGCTTCAATTTCGTTCATGTTTGGCTCTCGTCAGGCACCGCGTCACGGTGCGACGCCCGAAGCGGGGCGTTTCGGCCTGGGCGAAAAAACGAACCTCACTCGACTGACGCGTTGGGCGACTCCCTCTCCGCATGAACTTAGCGCAGCGGTCGCCCGGCGCCGCCTCTTGGTGGGTTCGGAAGAACTGGGCCTTTGGCGCCGCCCGACGCGTGGACGCATTGGACAGCGGCGCGAAGTAGAAAATTGGGCCCATGGTCGCTCTCCGGGAACGCTGGCGAATTCCGGCGCGCGGATGTTGCGCGAGGATGTGCACGGACGTCAATCGGGTAGAACCGTTCTTCAGTCGCCTGTCGGGAGTCGCCTGTACGGCGGTCCGGCCCTGTCACGGGCTCCACGCGCGCCCGGTCTCGCAGTCGATGTGACCCACGGAGGCGCCGTTTGGCCGCACTTCGATGACTCCGAGCACGATCGGCAGCCGAAATCGACGGGGGCCCGCCGAGCCAGGGTTGAACACGGTGATGCCGCCCTCTCGAGCGGCGAACGGTACGTGTGAGTGACCGCACACGACGAGCGAAGCGTCCTCCATTCGGGCGATACGCGCCACGTCGGAGCGGAGCCTCGGTCCGTAAACGGCCACGTGGGTCAACAGAATCTTCAGCAGCGTGCCCTGGTCGTTGCGGATGTCGACGGTCGCGAAGTCCGGCAAGTCGCGACCGTCGATGTTCCCGCGGACGGCGATCACCGGCGCGCGGGCCTCGAGATCGCGAAGAACCGAGGAGCAGCCGACATCGCCCGCGTGAACGATGAGCGACGGGACGACCTCGTCGATCCGAGCGCCGAGTCCGGGATGCGGGCGACCGTGCGTGTCTGCTACCGCGACGATTGTCAGCCCCTCCGGCCCACAGTGAATCTCACGGAGAGCGTGAACCAACCCGCGACGGGCGGGGCGCTTGGCCCTCGCTTCCATACCGCGACTCACCGCGGCGCTGCGGGAAAGGTCGCAGTCCTACGTGGCGAAATACGTGGTGGCTCGCTTCTGCCCCTTCGATTTGAAGGCTCTTTTGCCAAGTCCTTCCTTTAGCACGCGGGGCATTTCCTTCGCCTGCATCCCGAGCTCTTCGCGAATCTGCTCTGCGCGCAGGCCCGTCTTGTTCTTCTTGAGCAGCGCCACGACCTCATCCAGCGCCTTGGCGATGTCCTCAGGAGAGCGCCTCTTGAGCCGACCGGGACGGCCGACCCGTCCGGCGGGCCTCGCGTTCGTTGTCTCTACGGCTCTGGGGCGACCGGGACCTCGTCGGACCGCGCCGCCGGTTTCGCCGAGGAGTTCGGACAGCGAGCCGCTCCTCACCGCTTCGAGAACCGAGGTTGCGAAGGCGGAGGCGAGATTTTGGAGTGTACTGTGGAGTGTCGGCATGAATCGCGATGAGACCCGGCGCCTCGCGATTGGTCAAGTTCGCGATTAGTTTTTGCCCTCGGGTACCAAGGGCAGTTGCTTGTCGCCGAACTTGCGCAAGATGCCGGCGTGGCTAGTTGCAGCCGATTCGCGTCGGGCCGATGGCGTAGTCGTCGAGATAGAGGTCCCCGGTCGTCGTGCCCGAGCCGTAACGCTCGTACCCGATGCGCTGCATCCCGAGCGCCGGGATCGGCTTGCCCGTGACAGTCATCAGCTGCGTGCTGTTCATGTACACGGTGATGCCCCCGGTGCCCCCAATCCCCGTCGTGTTCCATTCAAAGCAGGTCCACACCCCTCGCGGCAACATCATCGAGGAGGTCACGCCATTATCGGGCGGGTCGATATTGATGGACATGTTGCCCTGCGTGTTCAGCGCGCGAACACCGGTCTGCGAGGTGCCACCCTTGAACGTGGACGGTTCGGCCTCGAAGTAAACGTCGTGGCCACCGTCCGTCGCGGTGTTTGCATAAAGCCAGACTCGCGCCCAGTACGAACCGGTCGCCGGAACGCCCATCGTCTCGTCGATGAACGTGGCGCAGCTTGCCGTGGTGAACGTCATGTGCACGGAGTTGGTTCCCGAGTGGTGCTGGGTGGAGACCACTTGAACGGTATTGGCCATGACCGAATTGTCGACCGTCCACGCCGAGCCCAGCATCGTGCTCGCTTCGAAGTCGTCGCAGAAGGTGGCCCCGCTGCAACCGGATCCGCCGTCGCCCCCGCCCGATCCGCCGCTCCCGGCGTCCTTCGTTCCCCCGCTTCCTCCGCTGCTCGAGCCCGAGCCGCTCCCGCTGCTACTGCCGCTGCTCGAACTGCTCGACGAGCTGCTCGATCCGGCCACCCCGCTACTGCTACTGCTACCACCGACGCCGCTACTGCTGCTGCTACCACTGACGCCGCTGCTGCTGCTTCCACCGACCCCGCTGCCACCCGGGACGCCACTGCTGCCGCTGCCGCTGCCGCTGCCGCTCGACGAAGAGCCGGTGTCTTGCGAACCGCCACTGCTCGACGAACCGGTCTCGATCGGCGTTCCTCCGTCGGGTCCGGGGGAAGCCGGTGAGCTGCTACTGCAGGCCGCGAGCGCGTAGCAAGCCGCGCCCAGTACGATCGTTCGGCCGCCGCGACGTGTGCAGGGGGAGCTCATGGTCATCAATTCTCCTCGGGTTGTGCTCATTCAGTGGCACCTCGCTCCAGAGTGGCTCATTTTTCGTTCATCCGCTGCTATTCTTGTAAATTGACGGTGCGATTGCGCGGTGGGGTAGACTCGCTCCCCCGGCTAGTTCTGCGACGCTCGGCGAACCGCGGACACGCCCGGAAACCATGACTCGAAAAGCGGTCTTGATCGCGGTCCAGCTTCCCGGGGTCTCCGACGTCGACCATGCGTCGGACCTCTCCGAGTTAGAACGCCTCGTACGTACGCTTGGCTTCGAAGTTGTGGCCACGGTGTCGCAGCGGCGCGACGCGCTCGCGGCGGCGACCGTTCTCGGCGAGGGAAAGCTCAAGGAACTGGCGGAGCTCACGGGGGGCAAGGGCACGGTTCCATCCGGTGCCCCAGAGGTCAAGACGAAGGTTCGAGCGAGGTGGGCTGCCGCTTCCAAGGGCTTGGACAAGGACGCGGCGGAGCGCGCAGGCGCAGACGACGAAGTCCGCGCTGGGGAAGCGGACAAGGCCAGCGTCGTCATCGTCGACCATGAGATCACCCCCAGCCAGTCTCGCAACCTCGAGCGCGCGACCGGGGCCGAGGTGCTCGATCGCACGAGCGTCATCGTCGAGATCTTTCATCGCCATGCCCGAAGTCGCGAGGCGCGCCTGCAGGTCGAGATTGCACGGCTCAACTACCTCGCGCCGCGGCTGCGCGAGTCGAGCGGCGGCAAGGAGCGCCAGCGCGGAAAGGGCGCGGGCGAAACCGCGGTCGAACTCGACCGGCGCAAGATCCGCGATCGCGTCGCGGAGCTCCGCGAGCAACTCGATGCCATTCACAAGGAACAGGAGAACCGCCGGCACGCGAGGCAAGACCAGCTTCGCGTGGCGCTCGTCGGCTACACGAATGCGGGAAAGTCTTCCCTCATGCGCGCCCTCACGGGCAGCGACGTGCTCGTGGAGGACAAGCTCTTCGCAACGCTCGACACGACGGTGCGGGCGCTCCAGCCGGAGACCAAGCCGCGGATTTTGGTCTCGGACACGGTGGGCTTCATCAAGAAGCTGCCCCACGACCTCGTTGCGTCGTTTCGGTCCACGCTCGACGAGGCGCTCGAAGCCACGCTTCTTCTGCATGTGGTCGACGCCGCCGACCCCACCCAGGACGCGCAGATCGAAGTCACGCGAAGCGTGCTGCGCGAAATCGGCGCCGACCGGGTGCCGACCAAGCTTGTCTTCAACAAGGCCGACCGGATCGACGACGACGCGCGCCGGGTTCTCGTCCGGAAGCACGGCGCAGAGGGGGGCATCGTCCTATCGGCGCACGACCCGAAGGAGGTGGCCGATTTGTCTCGAGCGATCGTCGCCTTCTTCGAAGCGACCATGGTCGACGAGCAGCTTCTCGTCCCCTATGACAAGCAGGCTCTCTTGGGCGAGATCTACGCGAACGCAC
Source organism: Polyangiaceae bacterium (assembly GCA_049578005.1). Classification (GTDB taxonomy): domain Bacteria; phylum Myxococcota_A; class Polyangia; order Polyangiales; family Polyangiaceae; genus Palsa-1150. The sequence continues at coordinate 11,778 of JBAULD010000006.1, read as the reverse complement.
GCGTTGTGGGGGAGAGCTACGACGAGAGGGGCACACTGTTGAATGTACGCGCTTTGCCCGGGGCGATCGGCCGACTCCGGCGTTCCCTCGACGGCTGACGATCAAACTGGACGAACGGCGGTTCTCTCACGATTCCTCGGGCGCGAGCTTCTCGAGGGCCCGTTGAAACAGTTCGAGGCCCAGATTTCCCTCGATGAAGTCTTTTGCCATGTACCCGACCCCGGCCGCCATCGCGATTTGTCCCAGCCTGGAACCCAGCAAGCTTCCGGCTACGAAGCCGACACCGGCGGCTGCCGAAAGCACGGCGTACGGACGCCGGCGCGCCTGCTCGCCGATTTGCGCGCCGATGTGTCGCCCGAGTTCCGCCAGCCGAGCCGGGTCGAGCGCCCGCCCCAGTTCCGGCCCTCGCGGCCGTTCGCAGGCGCCCAGTCCGTTGCCATCTTCTCGTAGCGGCTGTTCGTCACTGCTCGTCCGGCTCATTGCACCTCCGATCCCGCGCTCGTATCGCGCCGGTTCGGTCTACGGTGCTGCAAAGTGAGTGCGCACCTTGGACCCGTCACCCGAACCGGGGGCACGCGCTTCGCTTGAGCCGCCCGGGGAGGCCGCCCATGGCGCGCATGCTCAATGATGTCATTGCTCTTCTCAACCGGCTCATCCAGATCGACCACGGCGCGATCGAGACCTACAAAGCCGCCAAAGCTCGGCTGGGCGAGGCGGTCGACAGGGCCGAGTTCGCGGCGTTCCTCGCCGACCACCGGCGCCACGTCGACGCGCTCACGATGGTCGTTCGAAACCTCGGGGGAGAGCCGGTGAGCCACGGAGATCTCCGACAGGGGCTGCGTCACGCGAAGGTGGACCTCCGGGGACTCATCGAAGAACGCATGCTCATCGAGGCGCTTCGCACCAATGAGGCAGAAGCCACCGCCGTCTACGAGAATGCGGCGTCGCAGCCGGGCATTCCTGTCGACGTCGTCGCCGTGCTCCAGCAAAACCTGGTCGACGAGCGCAGGCACCACGCGTGGATCGTTGCCCGATTGGAGGGCGCCGGCGCCTCCCGCCCAGGCCGTTAGCGGATATCACGCGAGGGCTTGCCGCGAAACGCCCCACCGTGGCCAATTGCCCTTCTCGAGGCTGTTCCGCGAAGCCGGGGGCCGGCCGCCGTGCTACTCCAAGCCTCCGAGGATGGACCGCGACGCGGAGCTCACTGCCGTGCTCGATGCGGCGCTCGTGCGTGAACTTCGCACGACGTATTGGCAAATCAACGATTCCTTTTTCAAGGGCGCGCTCTCGGCTCCGACGCTCGAGCTCGCGGCCACGCGTGCAACCCTCGGTCGGTGGATCCCGGCCACGCGAACGATCGAAATTTCCCGTTCATTGGTGCTCGAGAGGCCCTGGGGGGCCGTGGTCGAGGTGCTCAAGCACGAGGCCGCCCATCAGTACGTGCACGAGGTGTTGGGAGAACGAGACCAGACGGCGCACGGTCCGGCGTTCCGCGACGTTTGCGCGAAGCTCGGGATCGACGCGCATGCCTCGGGAGTGCCCGACACGTCGTCCTGCGAGCCCACCAACAGGGTCGTCGATCGCGTCGCGCGCCTGCTGGCTCTGGCCGAGAGTCCAAACCGCCACGAGGCCGAGGCCGCGATGGCTGCGGCCCAACGGCTCATGCTCAAGCACAACCTCGACGCGTCGCGCACGGCGGCCGCGCGCGCGTACGGCTTCATCCATCTCGGACGCCCGTCGGGAAGGGTGCTCGAGCACGAGCGAATCGTCGCGATGATTCTCGGAAAGCACTTCTTCGTCGAGGCTATCTGGGTCCCGGTGTACCGTCCGCTCGAAGGCAAGCGCGGAAGCGTCCTCGAAATTTGCGGCACGCGGCCGAACCTCGCGATCGCCGAGTACGTCCACGATTTCCTCGCGCAGACTGCTCACCGTCTCTGGAGCGACCATCAGCGCGCCCACGGAATCCGGTCGAACCGGGAGAGGCGGGCGTATTTCTCCGGCGTGATGACCGGCTTCGCCGACACGCTGGCCAGGCAGGACGCGAAGAGCCGGAGCGAGGGGCTCGTTTGGGTAGGCGACGGCGACCTCGCGCGCTTCTTTCGCAGGCGCCACCCGCACGTTCGTCACGTGCGCCACGCAGGACAGAGGCGCACCGACGCCTGGGTTCACGGCCGGGAGGCCGGCCGCAAAATCGTCCTCCACCGCCCCATTCAGAGCGAGACTACAGCTCGCGGCCGGCTTCTCCCCGCCAAGGCGTAGAGTTCCTCCCATGCGCCCTTCGATTCTCTCCGTCTTTGCCTTCGCCGTCCTTGCCGCTCCCACGGCCCGAGCGGACGAGGGAATGTGGCCCTTCGACATGGTGCCGCGCCAGCGCATCGAGCAGGCGCATCACGTGACCCTCACGGACGCCTGGCTCGACCATGTCCGCCTCGCCAGCGTCCGATTCAACGTGGGCGGCTCGGGGTCCTTCGTTTCGTCGCGGGGCCTCGTTCTGACCAATCACCACGTTGCGGGGGACTGCATTGCGAAGCTAGCGAGCCCCTCGCGTGACTACCTCGCCACCGGATACCTTGCGGGCAAAGACGGCCCAGAGGCCGCGTGTCCGGACCTCGAGGTCGACGAACTCGCCTCGACCGACGACGTCACGCAGCGCGTTCAATCTGCCCGCAGGCCGGGCATGTCGGACGCCGAAGCGAATCGCTCGATGAAGGGGGCGATGGGCGCGATCGAAAAAGAGTGTCACGAGGCCACGAAGCTGCGCTGCGACGTCGTGACGCTCTACGCCGGCGCCATGTATCATCTCTACCGCTATCGCCGATACACGGATGTTCGCTTGGTGTTTGCGCCGGAAGCCGACATCGCGTTCTTCGGCGGCGATCCGGACAACTTCACCTTCCCTCGCTACGACCTCGATCTCGCCATCTTCCGCGTCTACGACCACGGTCAGCCGCTCGAGCCCCACGACTGGCTCCGCTGGAACCCGCGCGGACCGAAAGAGGGCGACGTCGTCTTCACCAGCGGACACCCCGGCAGGACGGGTCGAAACGCGACGGTCGCCGAGCTCGATGTGCTGCGCGACGTGGTCTATCCGCGCACGATGGCGCGAATGGGCGCCTGGCGCGCGGGGCTTCTGGGCTGGGCGGCCATGGGCCAGGAAGGGAAGCGGCAGGCCCGCGGGGCCATTTTTTCGGTCGAGAACTCGCTGAAGGCGCTCGGTGGCTTCGATCGTGGGCTGCGCGACCCGGTGCTGATGCGCAAGAAGTCGGAGATGGAACGCCATCTTCGGGCCGCGGTCGAAGCGGACGCCGCGCTGAAGGCGAAGTTTGGCGGAGCATGGGACGACATCCGGCGCGTCGAGAAAGTGTATGCCGATATGGTTCCCCGCTACGACGCGCTTGAAGGCGGCCTCGGCGGACCACTCCTTCGCTTCGCGCGTGCTCTGGTCCGCCTCCCGACCGAGCGAGCGTTGCCCAACGATCAGCGATTGCCCGAGTTTCGCGATACGGCGCTCGACGAGCTGTCGCTCCACGTTCTGTCGCCTGCCGCGCTTTACCCGGGGGTCGAGGAGTCGTACGTGGCGCAGTGGCTCCAAGCATTGAGCGACGTCCCAGGCTCGCGCGACGCGGCCGTCGACAAAGTCCTCGCGGGCCGCTCCCCACAGCAGGCTGCGCGTGAAATGGTCGCCAACTCCAGGCTTTATGACGTCTATGCGCGCCGCGCTCTCTGGGAGGGCGGGCAGGCTGCCGTCGACGCGTCGACCGATCCGCTCATCGCGGCCATGCGCACCCTCGAGCCAGAGGCGCGCGCCGCGCGCAAGCGTTACGATGACGACGTCGAAGCGCCGATGCGCGCCCTGGGCCGTCGAGTGGCCGAAGCGACGTTCGCGGTGGATGGCACGCGCGTGGCGCCCGACGCGACCTTCACGCTCCGGCTCTCGGTCGGCGTCGTAAAGGGCTATGCGGAGCAAGGCAAACCCGTGCCCTTTGCGACGGATTTCAGGGGGATGTACGGGCACGCAACCGGCACGGATCCGTACAAACTGCCCACGCGCTGGATCTTGGCCCGCGACCAGCTCTCGCCGGCGACGCCCCTCAACTTCGTCTCCACCAATGACATCATTGGCGGCAATAGCGGCAGTCCCGTCGTGGATCCCGCGGGCGATCTCGTCGGCCTGATCTTCGACGGCAATCTTTCGAGCATGCCGAACCGGTTCGTGTACGACGAGACGACGGCCAGGGCCATCAGCGTCGATACGGCTGCGATGCTCGAGGCCTTGACCCGCGTCTATGGGGCCGGGTCGCTGGTGCAGGAGCTCACGGCGCGCTGAGCTGCTAAGACCCGTCCTCGTGAGCGCGACAAAGCCGACTGGCGCCGAGGTCCGAGCGAAGTACAAGCAGTACCTCTTTCCCAGTGTGGCCACGTACTATGCCGAGGCCTTGGCCCTCGAGAGCGGCAAGGGCTGCACGGTCCGCGACTTCGAGGGAAACACCTACCTCGACTTCTTCGGCGGCATTTTGACCGTGAGCGTCGGCCACGGCAGCGAGCGTGTGAACGCCGCGGTGCGCGCGCAGATCGACCGGCTTGGACACGTCTCGACCTTGTACCCCACTCTGCCGCTCGCGACTTTGGCTGAAAAGCTCGTGAAACTGGCGCCGGGAGATATGGAGAAAGCGTTCTTTTGCGCGAGCGGCAGCGAAGCGGACGAGACGGCCGTTTCGCTGGCGCAGGCCCATACGGGCCGGCAAGAGGTCATCGCGCTTCGTCACGGATACTCCGGGCGGACGCTCCTCGGTCAATCGCTGACCGGACACGCGAGTTACCGCCAGTCGCAGTCGCAGGTCGCCGCGGCGAAGCACGCTCACGCGCCGTATTGTTATCGCTGTCCGTTCGGCCTCGAATACCCGAGCTGCGAGCTCCGGTGCGCGCACGACGTCGAAGACCTGATTCGGACGACGACCACGGGGCAGCTGGCGGCGATCATCGTGGAGCCGATTCTGGGCGTGGGCGGAGTCATCGCGCCGCCGCCGGGGTGGATGGAGCTCGTCGTCGACATCGTGCGGCATCATGGCGGTGTTTTCATTTGCGACGAGGTGCAAACGGGCTTCGGTCGTACGGGCTCGATGTGGGGCGTCGATCACGAGGGGGTGCGCCCGGACATCGTGACGATGGCCAAAGGAATCGCGAACGGCTACCCCATCAGCGCCGTCGTGACCACGGCAAAGGTCGCGGACGCCTGGCGCGCCGGCAACATCTCGACGTTCGGGGGCAACCCGATTGCGTGCGCCGCGGCGAACGCGACGATCGACACGATCGTCGAAGAGCGCCTCGTCGAAAACGCCTCGACGACAGGCAAAATTCTTCGTGCGGGGCTATCGCAGTTGAAGTCGAAGTACACAGCCATCGGGGACGTGCGTGGGCGCGGTCTGATGCAGGGGCTGGAGCTCGTGCGCGACGAAAGAAACCGCGACCGCTCGCCTGCTCCGGACACGACGGCCGCCGTCTTCGAGGAAACGAAGCGTCGCGGGCTGCTTGTCGGGCGCGGGGGTCTCCACGGTAACGTCCTGCGTATCGCGCCGCCTCTCGTCGTGACCGGGAGGGAGATCGACGAAGCACTTGGGATTCTCGACCAGTCCTTCGCCGCCGCCTCGACCGGGCGATAAGAGCCGGCGATCACTTTCTCTCCCAGTCTTCGCCCAAGCTGGGCTGACGCGAGCGCTCCGCTTTGCGTGCGAGGCGCTCGGAGCGTCTTTGGGTACGCTCGGCGGATTCACCCGTGCCGCGCGCCACCCACTCGAGGGCGCGCCGCGGCTCTTTGACCCAATGTTCGTACAGCTTGGCCAGTTCGAGGCGTACGGAAGGGTCGTCGATCGCCCCGGCAAGCGCTTCGAAATCGGCGAGGGCGCACGCCCGGTCCCCACGCGCTTTGGCGACGTCTGCGCGGGCACGGAGCGATTCGGGTGCCCCGTCTTGTTCGACGGCGGCTTGCGCCGCGACGTGCGCGCGGTCGAGCGCCCCGGCGCGTCGGAGGGTCCGTGCCACGCCCACGAGATCCCCCGGCGCAAGCCCGGCGTGAAGTGCCTCGCCATAGAGCGCGACCAGCGCCGCCATGGCCACGACGTCCCAAGCGTTGTGCTCCACGACTGCGAGAAGGGGGCCGGGTTCTCCGGTTCTCAGAAAATGCAGGTAACAGGCGCTCACATCGCTCGACTCGACGTCATCGCTCCGCTCGAAGCCGAGCACGTCGCGTTCGATCGCGACGAGGCGGCACCCATGCTTCATGCGCTTGCCGTGCACGCGCCGCGCCACGTGCAGAAGGTCTAGGTGGGGCGGCTCGGCAGGAGGGACCATCCGGGCCATGACGAACCGCGTGCGCAAGAGAGGCATGTCGAAGCTCTTGCCGTTGAAGGTCACGAGCATCGACGCCTGCCGGACTCGCTCGGCGAGACGGTCGAGCATGGGCGCCTCTTCGCCGAGCGCGCGCACGAGCAGCTGCTCGAGAATCAGCGTTCCCTCGTCCCACCACGCCAACCCCACGAGGAACGCCACAGTGCCGGCTCCGCCCGCCAGTCCCGTGGTTTCGGTGTCGAGAAAGAGCGCGCGCCCGGGGTCGCACCCGGCGAGGACCGGGTCGAGCGCCAGAAGCGCCAGCAGTTCGGAGCTCGCGTGCCGCGCCCCGGCTACCGGGATGCGTCCGGTACGATGAGCCGCGGACAGCCGCTGGGCGCGGACATGAAGCGGTCCGGAGACCGTGTCGAACGTCGCAAAAGGGAGGTCGGCACGGTCCACGGTAGGCGGCGGGGGCGGTGCGCGGCGCGAGCTTCGCTCGAGCGTCGACTGGATGCGGGCGCGCAGTTCGTCCAACGTGGTCGTCCGGTCGGTCGAATCGACTTGCTCTGCCTTCTGGGTGGGGTCCCGAGCCAGCCCTGCGGGGTCGAGCCGAGAGAGTCTGCTGAGGAGCGACACGACGTTGGATCAGTACATTAGTTCAGTGCACGCGCCTAGAGCACCGAAGGGGTTGGCGCGGGGTCGCTCCCGTCCAGCGCACGCGAATGTGGCGCCCCCCGCCCCTACTCGACGACCGGATCGCTTGACACGAGCGCGGCGTCGATCATGTCGCGCATCCCCATCGCCAGCGTGCGCGGCAACGCCTGCGTCGAGAAGAAAGCGACGTCGGTTATCTCGAGAGGATTCGACGGAGGTCGCACGGGCGGTTCGACCCGACACTCGACGACAATCGTCACGGCATGAAAGCGTCGGTCGCGTTCGGGGCGAGAGAAAACCCCGACGAGACGAACGACTTCGCACCGGTCGATGCCGGCTTCTTCAGCGACTTCGCGCATGATACAGGAGCGCAGGGTCTCGCCCCATTCCAGCGTTCCCCCCGCCAGCGCCCACTCGCCGACGTCTGCGCGCCGGACGAGGAGCCACTGTCCGTCCGAAGTGCGCGCTGCCGCGACGATACCCACCACGGGCCGACGCAAAACGTGCCGCGCGATCTCTTTGACCACGATGAAGGCGCCCTTCGGGATAGCGAAGCGCATGAGCTGCAGGCTATACCAGGCTTCGGACCAGGGGCCCGGCCGCACACGGTGGCGCGCACTATCGCGCGCTGCTTTGCAGCCTGCACACGTTGGTCCCACAGAGACATTCGCAAATGCCTATCCTGCGGCGCTTTACCGTCGTCCCGCGCCTTCCCCCCGGAATCGAGCGTCTTCGCGAGATTGCCTACAACCTTTGGTGGGCGTGGGCTCCCGTGGCTCACGAGCTCTTCGTTCGAATCGACCCCGACCTGTGGGAGACTGTCCACGGCAATCCGATCGAGCTCCTCGCGCTCGTCGATCAGGCTCGCCTCGACGAGCTTGCGGGCGACGACGCGTTCACGAGCCACCTGGAGGCGGCTTGGCAAACGTTACAGCGCTACATGCAGCGGGAGGGCTGGTTCAGCAAGACGTTCCCCGACGCGGGCGGCGCACGCATCGCCTACTTTTCGATGGAGTACGGGCTCCACGAGTGTCTTCCGATTTATTCGGGCGGCCTGGGCGTTCTGGCGGGCGATCACCTGAAGACGGCCAGCGATCTCGGGCTGCCGCTCGTCGGCGTCGGACTGGCCTACGCCGAAGGTTACTTTCGCCAAGTGCTCAACACCGACGGTTGGCAGGGGGAGCGGTATCCGATCAACGACTGGCATCGGTTGCCGGTGCTCCCCGTGCTGGACGGCACGGGCAAGCGCCTCGTCGTCCGTGTTCAGTATCCCCACGGCGTCGTGCTCGCTCAGCTCTGGCGCGTCCAGGTCGGGCGTGTGGTGCTGCTCTTGCTCGACGCGAACGTCGACGACAACGCCCCGGCTGATCGATCCATCACCGGGCCGCTCTACGGAGGCGACCAAGAGTTCCGCGTCCGGCAAGAAATCATGCTCGGCATCGGCGGAATCCACGCCCTCGAGGCGATGGGGCTCTCGCCGACGGTGTGCCACATGAACGAAGGGCACTCGGCCTTTCTCACGATCGAGCGCATTCGACGGACGATGCGCGATCGCGGCGTCTCGTTCTCGGTCGCGAGCGAAGCCAACAGCGCGGGCAGCATTTTCACCACGCACACCCCCGTGCCCGCCGGAAACGACACGTTCGAGCCGAGCCTGGTGCGGCGATACCTCGAACCGTACCGGGCCGCGCTCGGCGTCTCCGAGGCGGAGCTCCTCGCGCTCGGACGGGTGAACCCGCACGACCACGGCGCGCCCTTCTCGATGCCGGTGCTCGCGATGCGCGCGGCCGATCATTACAACGGAGTGAGCGAGCTTCACGGCCAAGTCTCTCGCACGATGTGGCGCGGGCTTTGGCCGGACCTGCCCACGCACGAGATCCCCATCGACTACGTCACCAACGGCGTGCACATGGCCTCGTGGGTCGCCTCCGAAATGGGGGCACTCTTCACTCGCTATCTAGGTCCGCGCTGGACGGAGCACTGCGACGATCCCGAATTGTGGGAGCGCGCATACGAGATCCCCGACGCTGAGCTTTGGCACGTTCACGAGCACCGCCGCCACCGGCTCGTCCAGCACGCGCGCCGCTGGCTTCGCGGCGGCGCGGAGCGACGCGGAGCCGGCCTCGAAGAACTCACGCTCTGCGACGAAGTGCTCGACCCGCAGGCCTTGACGATCGGATTTGCCCGACGGTTCGCAACCTACAAGCGAGCGACGCTGCTCTTCAGCGATCTGGCGCGAGTCAAGAAGCTGCTCGCCGATCCCGAGCGACCCGTGCAGCTCGTATTCGCAGGAAAGGCGCATCCGCAGGACAAAGGCGGCAAGGAGCTCATCCGCTCGCTCATTCATGCGAGCCGAGACGCCGGCCTGCGCGGGCGCGTCGTGTTCATCGAGGACTACGACATGCGTATCGCTCGCGCCCTCGTGAGCGGCGTCGACGTCTGGCTAAACACGCCGCGTCGACCGCACGAGGCGAGCGGGACGAGCGGAATGAAGGCCGCCGCCCACGGCGCCCTCAACGTGAGTGTGCTCGACGGTTGGTTTGCCGAAGCGTGGAACAGCCACGGCTGGGAGATCGGCTGGGCGATCGGGCGCGGCGAGGAGTATGCGGACGCGACCGGCGATGCGCGCGAGGCGGAGCTCCTTTATGACGTACTCGAGCACGAAGTCGTGCCTCTCTTCTACGCCCGCGACGGGATGGGGCGGTTGCCGCGCGGCTGGATCCGCAGGATGAAGAATGCGATTGCCAAGCTCGTGCCCAAGTTCAACACAGCGCGCATGGTGCGCGAGTACGCGTCGCGGTTCTACGTGCCGGCCATCAAGCTGACGTACAAGCTGGCGGAAGGAGACCTGTCGGCGGCCAAGTCGCTCACCGCATGGAAGGACCGCGTGAGGGGCGCGTGGCAATGGGTTGCCGTCAAAGACGTCCGCGTCGAATCGGCCGACGAAGTGGCTGTGGGAGAGCCGGTTCGTGTATCGGCGACGGTGGAGCTCGGGTCGCTCACGCCTGCCGACGTGGCAGTGGAGCTCTATCACGGGCCGACGAACGGCGGCCACGAGATCGGCCAGGGGCGAATCGTTCGAATGCGGCCGCTCGAGCGCGTCGGCGACGGCGCATGGCAGTTCGCAGGCGAGATCCCGACCAGTCAGAGCGGGGCTCATGCATTTGCTGCCAGGGTCGTGCCCTACAACGACGCGATGACCCACCGCTACGAGACGTCGCTCATTCGGTGGGCCTGAGGCCGATTCGACACGGGGCCCCGCGACGCGAGAAGGTCACGCGTCCGAGGCCCACGCTCGTGCTACCAAGTTCGGCGAGAGCATCATGCGCGGCTTGGTCGATCTCCATTGCCATTGGATCGCCGCGATCGACGACGGCGCACGAACGCCCGCAGAAGGGCTGTCGATGCTTCGCGGGCTACACGAGATCGGTTTCGACGAGGTCGTGGCGACGCCCCACATGCGGCCTGGGATGTTCGACAACGACAGGGTGGGCCTCGAACGTGCATTCGATGCGATGCAACAGACCCTCTCAGCGGCCTCGGCGACCCTTCCTACAGTGCATCTCGCAAGCGAACACTTCTTCGACGACGTCGTCTTCGGCCGCTTGATGCGCGGCGAAGCGCTCCCCTACCCAGGCGGCAGGAGCGTCCTCGTCGAGTTTGGGACATCCGGGTTTCCCCTTCAGGTGCAGCACCGGATGTTCGATATGCGGCGAGCCGGTCTGGTTTGCGTTCTCGCGCATCCAGAGCGATACGAGCCGGTGTGGCGGGACGACGCGTGCCTGGACCCGCTACTCGATGCCGGGGCCCTGATGCTCCTGGACGTGTGCGCCCTGCTCGGCAAGTACGGCCGAGCGCCCCAGCGGGCCGCCGAGAAATTGCTCGAAGAAGAGGCGTACGAAGCCGCATGCTCCGACGCTCACCGGCCGCACGACGTCGACCTCGTGGCCAAGGCGATGGAGCGACTCGTCGAGCTCGTCGGAGAGGACGAAACAAGGCGTTTGCTTGCGGACGGACCGCGAACCATCGTGGGTGGACAATCATGAGCGAACGAATCGGAATCATCGGTCTCGGTTACGTCGGGCTTCCCGTCGCGCTTGCATACGCGCGAAAATTCCCCGGCGCGGTGGGGTTCGATTTGCATGTCGAGAAGGTCGAAGAACTCAAGCGGGGTCACGACCGCAATCACGAGCAAGCGCCGGAGGTGCTGCGGGAAACGACCCTGAAGATGACCAGCGATCCGGCCGACTTGAAAGGCTGCACGTTCTTCGTCGTGGCCGTTCCGACGCCCGTCGACAAGAACAACGTGCCTGACCTTGGCCCGGTCGAGCGCGCGAGCGAGACCGTGGGACACGCGCTCGGCAAGGGAGCGGTCGTCGTCTACGAGTCGACCGTCTACCCGGGGGTGACCGAAGACGTGTGCGGGCCGATTCTCGAGAGGTCGAGCGGGTTGAAACGAGGCGCCGACTTCAAGCTCGGCTATTCCCCCGAGCGCATCAACCCCGGTGACAAGGAACACGCGCTCGAGAAAATCACCAAAGTCGTGAGCGCGGAGGACGCCGAGTCTCTCGAACGTGTCGCCAGGGCCTACGGAGCGATCGTCGACGCCGGCGTACACCGGGCGACGAGCATCAAGGTCGCCGAAGCTGCAAAGGTGATCGAGAACACGCAGCGCGATTTGAACATCGCCCTCATGAACGAGCTCGCGATCATCTTCGATCGAATGGGGATTCGAACGAGCGACGTGCTTGCCGCTGCGAGCACCAAGTGGAACTTTCTTCGATTCAAGCCCGGCCT
>JBAULD010000005.1:0-2429 GCA_049578005.1 Polyangiaceae bacterium | reverse complement strand
CACTTCGGCTCCATCATTTGCTCGTAGATTCGCTTGAGCACGGGCCCTTGGCGCTGGCTGATGGTGCCGACCACCCACAGCAAATCGCTCTGTCGAGGAGAGAACCGGGGCGCCTCGGCGCCGAAGCGCGCGACGTCGAACCGGGGGCTCGTAAGGGCCATGAACTCCATCCCGCAGCACGCGGTGACGAAGGGGTACGAGAAGAGCGAATACTTCCGCGCCCAGCCGAGCAGCGCGTCGACACGAGTCGTCGCAAACCCTTGTTCGCTGCCCTCGAGGGTGAGGGAACGGGTCATGTCTCCCATTCGAGCGCTCCTTTTCTCCACACATAGACGAGCGCGACCACGATGACGCTCAAGAAGCTCACCATCTCGGCGAGCCCAGGCCACCCGAGATCACGGAAATGGATCGCCCACGGATAGACGAACACTGCCTCGATGTCGAAGACGACGAAGAGGATTGCCGTCAGATAAAACTTCACCGAGAGGCGGAGGTGGCCGCCCGTGCTCTCGCTGCCGCATTCGAACGGGGCGTTTTTCGCGGCGGACGGCTTCTTGTGGCGACCCAAGTACGTGGCGGCGCCCCAGAACGCGGAGGCAATGAAAAAGGCCGTCGCGAGGAGCAGGAACATCGGCGCATACGTGGCGATCATGGCGGCCCGTGGAGGTGGACTCGGTCTCGTCTCCGCCCGCTGCCTCTCGTTTCCGGTTGGGCTTGCGAGCGCGCGCGTGTACCGCGCGGAAAAGTCGAGGTTTTTCTAGTCCCCGCGGTTCGGAGTGTCAACGGCGGCCTCGGCCCCGCGCGAATTGCCCGGTCCCTCAACTCTTGCCGAGTGTGCCGAGTGTGACGACGGCTGCCTTCCAGCTCGTCAGGGGCAGCCCGAGGGCGGTTTCGGCTTCGTGAAGTTCGGCTACGAGCTCGCGCTCTCCCACCCCCGCTTGAAGCGCGTCGCGCAGGCAAGCGTAGGCCGCGACCCACTTCTTTCGTTTGAGAAACGCGCGCGCGAGCGGCAAGCTGACCTGCGCGCGCGACCCGCCGAAGGCGAGGGCCCGCCTCAGCGGAGCGATCGCCTCTCCCGGGCGGTCGTTCTTGAGGAGCGCCTCTCCCAGTCGGAGAAAGAGGTCGGCCGCGGCGACGCCTTCCTGCGCATATTGAATGCCGATTCGTAAGACTTCTTCGGCCTGCTCGGTCTGCCCGAGGTGGACGCAGGCGCTCCCGAGGATTCCAAGGCCTTTGGCGATGAGCCCGCGCGCGTCCGTCGTGAGCAGTTGGCCCTCGGGCGTGCGAAGGAAAATGGCGAGCGGTGCGGGCCAGCTTCCGAGCAGCTGCACGACGCGCGCCCATTCGGCGCGCTGCGCCGCCGCCTCCGCGTCGCTCACCTTCGAGAGATCGATGGCGCTGCGCGAGGCCGTACCGACGCGCTCGAGCTCTTCGCGGACGAGCGCTCGGATTCGCAACCGGAACGCGTCGAGGTCGTAGGTCTCCTGGACGCCGTCGTGCAAGAGGACGAGCTGCGCGGGCACGCTTGCGCCGAGAACCAACCGTTGGAGCGAGTAGCCGTAGAGCGGGGCGAGGAGCAAATAGCGCACCCCGATGTAGAGCTGGATCGGCTCGATCTCCGTTTCCCGAGTCGGCGCCGTGACGGGCTTGTCGTCTTCGACCAGCAGAGCTCCCGCGAGTCGGCGCCGAAAGTCGGCCAGCGTGAGGCGTTGCGGTTCCAGGGCCTCTTCCGATTCGCTCAGGCCGACCACGAAGTCGACGAGGGACAGGTCGGGGTTGCGCCGGTCGACCGTGAGTGCCGTGATGCGCGCGCCGACGATGATGGAAAAAGCGAAGAAGCGCTCCCCGATGATTTCACACAGCGCCTGAAACGAGCCGATCCCCTCGCCGATCCTCTCGAACCAGCCGTCGGTACGAACTGCGTCGAGATTCAGCTCTCGGTGCTGTCCATCGCTCATCTTGCCGCCTTCTCACCCATACCAGACCTGGGCCCCCCGACGGCCTTCCCTTTCAGCCGTCGGGCCCGCGTCGGGGCTCGCTCCCCTCCGCTGCCCAGTGAATGCAGACCGGCTGGACTCCGCATCCTTCGCATCGGGCTGCGTCTCGACGGGAAGGGCAGCGCTGGAGCATTCCCATGTGGCAGAGGGAAAAGTCGTACTTCGTGGGATCCGCCGGATCGAAACGGGCGAGCGCACGGGTAATTTCTTCGGTGGTCTGCCAGGACGTCGTGCGGCGTCGCGTGAAGCCGAGGTTGAAGGCGAGCTTGTGGATATGTACGTCTACGGGGACGAGAAGCACGGCGGGGTCCACGCGCCAGAGTCCGAGGTCGATGCCGTCCTCCGCGCGGACCATCCAGCGCATGAACAGGAGAAGCCGCTTGCTGCCGCTCGATCCGCGCGGATCGGGGAGCAGGTGAGACGGGCCTCGAC
>JBAULD010000004.1:0-2289 GCA_049578005.1 Polyangiaceae bacterium | reverse complement strand
CGCCAGAGCTGTTCGCGTTCGTCGCTCGATTGCAGCACGACGAGCCGACCGCCCAGCGCGGCGCACGCGTGACTCGCGGCGTCTGGCGTGGCGCGAGTCTCCTGGTACACGTAGGTCTTCTGGCCGTGGGTCTTGACGAGGTCGATGCAGATCCCCGCCGGACAAGGCCTGGACTGCCGGCCGACGGGCTCGAGCTCGCATACGACGCCGAGCAGCTCGCGGCTCAGGCCTCGGCATGGATATTTCTGCCAGGGCTGCGTCGAGTCGGAAAGCGCCGCGACGCAGTCGAGGCTGGCGCCGTCGACGTCCGCATCGGCGTAAGAGGGGAGATCCGCGTGCGGTACAGCCAGATGCGCGTAACATCCGGGGCAGTTCGGCGCCCAACTCGGCTCGTAGGGCGCCTCCGCGTACGGAGCGCTGCTCGTGCTGATGCCCACCCAGAAGGCGCCCGCGTCGGCGACGAGAGACAACACGTGCTGAAACTCTTCTTCGCTTGCGAACGTCACGACGTGGCTGGCCCCGGGGCACGCGTTGCTCGCCTCGCGCAGCGAGCCCGCGCCCTCCCCCGGGGCGAGCGCGTAGCAATGATGGTTCACCGACCAGGGAAGCGCGCCCGATTGGCACTGCATCTGGCAGGTGCTGCTGCAGCCGCCAACACTCGCGTCGCCCGCGCCCGGGCCCGGGTCGCATTGTTCGCCGGCAGCCAGCTCGATGATCCCGTCGCCGCACGAGCCGAGGCTTGCATCCGGTTGCGTCGTGGAGGGCAAATCGGGAATGCAAGCGACCCCCATGGCGCTGGCGACACACGCCACCGCCCTCGCTGCGACCGACGCCGCTGCGTTTGGGCTCACCATCACGCTCCCACGGATTCGCCCGTAGCATACCCTGCATTAGACTGAACGCGATGGCCAGCCCGATTCCGGAGACGCAGCCCCAGCCGGGGACCGGACGGGAGCCTTTGATGCGGCGCCCCGGCCACCCCGGCCACCCCGGCCGCCCGGGCGGCGTGGAGGACCGCTACCGTTCGCTTTTTGTCATAGGACGAGGAGGGATGGGGACCGTCGAGGTCGCCCTGGAGCAGGGAGCGGAAGGCTTCGAGCGCATAGTCGCGCTCAAACGCCTCCTCCCGGAGGGGGCTCGCGATTCCCGCCACAAAGAGATGTTCCTGCGCGAGGCGCGGCTCGCCGCACTCCTCGCTCATCCCAACGTCGTCCACGCGTTCGCGTACGGCGAGATTTACGGAGAACTCTTCATCGCGATGGAATACGTCGAGGGCGAGCCGCTCTCGGACGTGCTCCGGACCGCCCGGGACCGCGATTGCGGCCTCGCGCCCGGGCTCGTGGCGTTCGTACTCGCCGAAGTTTGCGACGGACTCCACGCCGCGCACGAGCTCAGGGACAAGGAGGGCCAGCCGCTCCACGTCGTACATAGGGATGTCAGCCCGCACAACGTGATGATCGCTTACGACGGGCAGGTTAAGTTACTCGATTTCGGCGTCGCAAAATTCGAGGCAAGCGGTAACGAGACGCGCACGGGCGAAGTAAAAGGGAAGATGGCGTACATGTCTCCCGAGCAGGCGCTCGGCGAGAAGCTCGATCGAAGAAGCGACTTGTTCAGCATCGGCGCTGTGCTGTTCGAGTGTGTGACCGGCCGTCGCATGTGGGGCTCGGGGACGGACCTCGAAGTGATGCGGAGGCTGGCGCTCGAGACTCCGCCGAGGCTGGACGACGCGATCGCGCCGCCGCCGCGCGCGCTCGTGGAACTCCACGCCCGCCTGGTCGCGCGCGATCCGGAAGAGCGCCCGGCGACGGCGAAGGACGTCGCCAACGAGCTCCGGGCATTCGCGTTCGCGTCCGTTCCCACGCCGGACACGGAGACCGTGCGGTCGCTGATGCGCGTCCTCTTCGAACGGGAGGCTCGAGGGAGGCAGGACCAGCTGACGGATTCGCTGCGGCGGGCGGCGCCGGCCCGCGCGGAAGAACTGCGGCGCGGCCTCGATGCACAGCTGCCGCTCGATCCTCCGAGCTCCGTCGAACCAGTCATCGTTCAGTCGCCGCCCTCGGGACGCTCGTTCCGCGAGAGACCACGGCGAGGACGCGTCGCGGTTCTTGTTCTCTTGGGTCTCGGGGCGCTCGTCGCAACATCGGCCGCTCTGTGGCACGGGTCGCGAGCGCAAGTTCCCTTGCCGGTCCTCGCCGCCCACGCCTCCGCCTCGGTTCCGCCCGTGCCTCCGGCGACGGCGCGCGCAACGGCCGCCGTGGTCGCGGTGGCCCCGGCTCCACCCTCTCC
>JBAULD010000003.1:0-11168 GCA_049578005.1 Polyangiaceae bacterium | reverse complement strand
GATTGGAAGGACGTGCACTGGAGGGTAAAGGAAATCACCGCGGGGATCGGCGAAGGATCGATCGCCTTGCAGGTCGACCCCAGCAACGGTCGGGTCGTCGGCACCCTCGAGGGCCCGTTGGGCCCGGCGATTATCTACGGGCTCAGCTCGGGCGGAAAGCTGACCGCTTCGATCGCCAGAAAGGACCCGACCGATGGCGGATTCACGGGGACGCTTCTCGCTTCCGTCGCCAACGACAGGGTCGAGGGGACCATTCACGCGTCAGTCGCCGATGCGAACGCGATCCGCACGGCTCCCTTTACGTTGTCTGCGGACCCCGCGTCGCCGGCAGGTCGCTGATGTTCGCACGCACGCGCTACCTCGAGTGGGCGCGACGCTTTTACGGCAAGGTTGAATTCGATCTTGCCACGAGCGGGATATCGACGGTCCCTCTCGCCGAACTTGGCCTTCCGCCGGCGGAACGATTGGACGACTGGTCCGGTCTGCCGCGGCTTCGCCAAGCGATCGCTGCGCACAACGCGGTACCGCCCGAGGAGGCGGTGGCGGCCCTCGGCACGACACACGCGATTTGGCTGGCTTACGCCTCGATGATCTCCCCGGGCGACGAAGTCCTCGTGGAGCAACCGGCCTACGAGCCACTGGTCCGAATCGCTGAGGGGGTAGGGGCTCGGGTCGTGCGTTTTGCCAGGGACCCGCGCGAACGGTTCGTTCTGGACCCAGACCGCGTCGCCTCTGCGATGACGCCGCGGACGAGGGTGGTCGCGGTGAGCAACTTGCACAACCCGACCGGCGTTCGCGCCTCGCCTTCGGACCTTCGGGCGGTGGCGCGGATCGCGGAGCAACGGGGCGCGCACTTGTTGGTCGATGAGGTCTATGCACCGTTCGACGCGCTCGTGGATCATCGCGGCGTATTTCACGAGAGCGCACGACGCATCGCGCCGAACATCGTCGCGGTCGGCAGCCTCACGAAATGCTACGGGCTCGGGCCGGAGCGAATTGGGTGGCTGCTGGGACCAGCCGAAGTCGTGACGCGGGCGGACGACGCGATCACGTCGTGCTGCGGCGTGCTGCCGCTAGCGCACGCTCATTTGGCGCTTCACGCGTTCGAACGCATCGGTCTGCTTGCGGACCGAGCCCGTACATCGATGACCGGCAAACGCGCGCGCGTGGGCGCATGGGTGGCCGCCAACGAAGGTCTGGGACTATCCTGGAGCGCGCCGGCGGAAGGGCTTTTCGGGCTCGTCACGTGCGCTGGCGAGGGGGACCTGACTCCGACGATCGAGAGGGCCGCGTTCGACCGGGGCGTCCTGGTTGCCGCAGGGGCGTTTTTCAGCGTCCCCAACGCGTTTCGCATCGCGTGGTCCGCTTCTCACGCAGTCCTCGAAGAGGGGCTTGGGCGGCTCGCGGAAGTTCTGGGAGCTCGTTCCTGAGGCGGGAGCCGACCGGCTTTCGTTTACCGCCGAGACAGACATTGCCGCGGCGCCGCGGCCGTTCGACGTATTTCGCGCGATCCCTCGCTTCGCCAGGGTCTGCAGACTAGACTTCGCTCCGCGCTTCTCTCGTGTAACGCTCGCGCGCACTCACAGGCAAAACCATGTCCCTCCTCCACGTTTTCGGAAGCACCTTTCCGGCGTTCGGTGCGAGCCTTCTGCTCGCGGTCATGGTCGTGGCCAGCTACACGTTCGCGGTCGCCCTGGCAGCCGGAGCGAACGGGCGCCCGCGAACGCTCCAAGCCGCGCGGTTCGGCGCGTACGGAACGGTAGCGCTCATCGGCACGGCCGTCGTCTGCCTCGCATATGCGTTCGTGTCGCACGACTTCCGCGTCCGCTACGTGCTGCACTACTCGGACCGCTCGATGCCACTCCACTACCTGCTTACGTCTCTTTGGGGCGGGCAGGACGGATCGCTTCTGTGGTGGCTGTTTCTTCTGAGTGTTTATGTGGGCGTCTGCGTCCGCTGGCTGGGCAAGCGGTACGTAGCGCTTCAGCCGTACGTCATCGCGACCTTGATGTGCATCGTCCTGTTCTTCTGCGTTCTCATGGCGTTCGCGGCCAACCCGTTCGCCGTCAACGTGGCCGCCCCGCGCGCGGATGGCGACGGGCTGAATCCGCTCCTCCAGAACTACTGGATGGTGATCCATCCGCCGTGTCTCTATACGGGCTTCGTCGGGTGCTCGATTCCGTTCGCATTCGCCGTCGCTGCCCTCGTCACCGGCCGACTCGATCACGAGTGGATTGTCGCAAGCCGCAAGTGGACGCTCTTCTGTTGGATGTTCCTGGCGATCGGGAACACGCTCGGAATGCTATGGGCCTACGAGGTCTTGGGGTGGGGCGGCTACTGGGGCTGGGATCCCGTCGAGAACGCTGCCTTCATGCCGTTCCTCACGGCAAGCGCCTACGTCCACTCCGTGATGATCCAAGAGCGGCGCGGACTGCTGAAGCTCTGGAACGTGTTTCTCATTTCGCTCACCTTTTTCCTTACGATCTTCGGCACGTTCTTGACGCGCTCCGGCATGATCGCGAGTGTCCATTCGTTCGCACAGTCGTCGATCGGGACGTACTTCGCCGTGTTCCTCGTGTTCCTCGTGACGTCGACGACGACCCTCGTCCTCTGGCGATGGCCCGAACTTCGCGACATCAAGCCATCGCGCCGCCTCCGCTGGGCCGCCGTCGCCTCAGGCTGGACGGTGATTCTAACGTGTTTGCCCGGGCTCTACTTCGTGTGGCGGTTGCCGATTCCCGTCGGCGTCCGAGTCACTTTGATCGCGCTCGTGGCAGGCGCTGGGGTCTTCGCGGCGACGGAGATCGTGTTCCGGCGGATGACCCGTGGCCTGGACGTGCGCGTCGGCCGACCGGCGATCGAATCGATTTTTTCTCGCGAATTTACGTTTCTCCTGAATAACTGGATCCTCTGCAGTCTTCTCTTCTTCATCCTCATCGCGACGACGTTCCCGCTCATCAGCGAAGCGCTCACGGGGGAGAAGGTCACCGTCGGGCCGCCGTTCTACAAGGTTTGGGTCCAGCCGTTGGGGCTGATGCTTCTTCTGCTCATGGGGGTCGGCACCCTCTTCGGTTGGAAGAAGACAAGCCCCGAAGCCCTGCGCCGCGTATTCCGCGTGCCGCTGGTGACGTTCGCGGTCGCAGTGGTGCTGCATTTCGCCTTTGGGCGCGCGATCGGATTCCCCGCGGTGGTTTACAGCGACGCGATTTACTCGGGGTGGATGGGTGCGGCGCTGCGGGCCTTCAACGCATTCATGCCGGTGATGGGCTGGTCGCTGTGCGCATTCAACGCGGCCGTCATCGTGCAAGAGTTCGTATTTCTCGTGCGCTCTCGCGCGCGCTCCGGATCCGCGTCGTCGACCCCCGCGATCCTGTGGTGGTTGGGAGGACTGCCCGGCCTCGTACACACCATCTTTTCTCTGCCGCCCCCGTCGCGGCGGCGGTACGGAGGGTACGTCGTCCACCTCGGCATCGTCCTGATGTTCGTCGGGTTCTCCGGCCAATCGTGGAACGCCGACCGCGAGGCGTCACTCTTCCCGGGCGAGAGCTATTCAGTCGCGAACTACGATCTGAAGTACGTAGGCGCGCGGATGGAAGTCGACAACAGCAAGCGAATGATTTTCGCCGATGTCGACGTCTTCAAGAACGGGCGCTACGAGGGTCGCCTGAGCCCAGCGAAATTCATTTACAAGAAGCAGGCCGAATCTCCGATTACCGAGGTCGCCATCGGGCACCATTTGCACGATGACCTTTACCTCGTCGTCGGAACGATCAATCCGAACAACAAGAACATCGCCGACTTTTCGATTCACGTGAATCCGTTGGTCAGCTGGATCTGGCTCGGCTGCTTGGTACTGATCCTAGGCAGCGTCGTCTGTATGTGGCCGCAGCTCGAGCCGAGCGAGTCACGTGTCTGGGCCGGCGCCCGGGGTATGGCGGCCACGGGCGCCAGCGTGATCGTCGGGATCATGCTCGCGGCGACACCCAGCGCGCGCGCGCAGGGCATGCTCCAGGACATGCATGGGTTCGTGCGCATCGAGAACGACGAGGAGCGGTCGATATTCGGGGCGCTTCAGTGCGTGTGCGGCTGTCGTGACCAACTCTCCACGTGTTCCTGCGAGAACGCGGATGAGGCCCGGGAAAAGATTCGCGAAAAAATGCGTGCTGGGGAGTCGAAGGACGCGATCATCGCCGAGTATGAAGCGGAGCACGGCATCGAGAGGCTCTCGGTGCCGCCCAATCGCGGCGTTTTGAAAGCGATCTGGATCGTCCCGGTCGTTGGAATCGCCCTCGGAGCATTCGGCCTCGCTCGAATGATGCGTCGCTGGAGGCGCGCAGGGGGTCCTGCGGAAGAAACGACCCACGCGAAGTCCGCAGGTCCGGCGGTTCCGGGCGATGCCTACGATGCGCGACTCGACGACGAACTCAAAGGACTGGATGACTGACCGCAGCGGTTCGAGATCCATGGCAGCGCACGGGCCGGGCGCGACTTCACGCGGGCGAGAAGACGACGTGGAGCGCGCCCTCGGACGTACCGTCGCCTGGGGGCTCCCCGCGGCGAGCGTCGTCGCTGCGGTCGCTCTGGGCGTGACAGCGAGCGTCGGTTCGGGCTTGCTGGCGCTGGCAGCGGGTGCGTTGCTCGGGGCCATCGGTCTCCTATGGGCCAGCGTGAGGACGCTGAGCGGCGACGCTCCCCTCACCGAGGATTTCGAGTCGTTGAGGGCGGAGACGCCCGCGGTGGACTCTCTCGTCGAAGAGAAGAGGCGGCTTCTCAGGGGTCTCAAGGACCTCGAGAACGAGCACGAGCTCGGCAAAATCAACGACACCGACTATCAAGAATTGCTCGCGCGCTACCGGGACGAAGCGAAGTCGGTACTCCGGACGATGGACGCTCGGGTCGCCCCATTTCGCGACGAGGCTGAGCGCCTCGCGCGCGATTATCTCGCCAGGCGCGGTCTTGCTCCCTCGGAGAAGGGGAAAGAGGCGCCGATCGTTGCGGGGCCGGCGCGGATCGCTTGTCAGGGGTGCGGCACTTCGAACGAGCCGGATGCCACGTTCTGTAAGAAGTGTGGCTCGCCCTTGGGGAAGAAGGAGCTCTCGGGTGCGCGCACGTAAATGCTTGATCTTCGTCCTCGGCGCCCTTGCTTTGATCGGCTCGGACGGCAAGCTCGCTCGAGCGGCGGACGCAGACCCGGATCCGCACGGGCACGCGCACGGCGGTGGAGGCATGCCAGGAGTATTCGACCCTCCGCAAGATGTGGAGGAAGCAGACCCTGCGCTCGCGCAAGGCACAATCGCCGTCGACCTTCGCGATGCGGACGATGCGCCGGTGCCAGGCGAGTCGATCACGCTCGGGATCCTCGTCAACTCCATCGCCAAGGGCGACAGCCGGAAGCACTTGCAGGCGACCACCGATGGACGCGGCAGGGCCGTTTTCGCCGGGTTGGAGACCGCCAGCAACATCGCCTATCGGGTGAGCTCCGGGTACCAGGGTGGAGCGTTCGCGGCGTCTCCCTTCCAGCTCGAACACGCGAAGGCGATGCACGTCGTCTTGCACGTCTATCCCGTTACCCGCGACTTGCAGACGGCTCTGGTCGTCGTGGAGGCCACGATCGCCGCCGAAGTTCGCGAGGATCGCCTTCAGGTGGAGGAAATCTACAACTTCTACAATCTCGGTCGGACCGCGTGGCAGCCCGACGGCGTGACAATGAGCCTTCCAGACGGGTTCACGGCGTTCAACGCGCCGGCCTCGATGAGCGATCAAGGGTTCGATGAAGTCGGCGGCGCAGCTCGCCTTCGGGGCACGTTTGCGCCCGGGCGACACGTGGTCGAGTTCCGGTGGCAGCTTCCGATGTCGGGCTCGAAAGAGATGAACTTCGACGTGGGTCTCGCGCCGCACATCGCGGTCGCGCGCGCGGTAATGCCAGCGGCGGCCGAGATTCAGCTCAGAGCGAGCGGATTTCCGCCTTCCGAGATTCGCCACGACGGAAAGGGACAGCGGTTTCTGGTGACCGAGCGCCGCATGCGTCCGGAGGACCCCAAGCTAACCAGGATGAGCATCTCGATCGACGGCCTTCCCACTCCGGGCCCGGAGCGACTGGTTGCGACGCTGCTTGCGGCCGTCGGCGTCGCGGCGGGCCTCGCTTTTTCGTTTTCTCGTCGCGCTGACCCGACGGGGCCCGATTCTGAAGCACGTTCCGCGCTTCTCGACGAGCTGGGAGAACTCGAGCGCGCTCGCCTCGCCGGCCAAGTCGGTCCGAAGACGTACGAACGAATACGTCGTGAGCTCGTGGACGCACTTGCTTACACGCTCGTGGATGCTTAGGCGCCTGTGAACAACGTGACGGCAAGCCTGGGAACTCAGCCGGGGAGGAGCTGCGGACAGATGCCGTTCGCTCCAATTCTCCCCGAACCCGATTCGCCGCTACCCAACCGCATCCACATCGCGATGAGGGCCTAGAGGCCCGCTACATCTCATGTTTTGGGGTTTTCCCCGGCGTCCACAGGCTCTATCGACACTGCTACAAATCTACTCTAAGGATGATACCGAGATCGGACCGATGGAACTCACGGTACCCAAGAAGGACTTGCTGAAGCTCGTGTCGCGAATGCAAGGAGTGGCAGAGCGCAAGAGCACGATGCCGGTCCTGTCCAACGTGCTGCTTGCGATTGACGGCCCCAGTACGCTGCGGATCGCCGCTACGGACATGTACCTGGCCTTGGTCGGACGCGTGACGGCAGACGTGAGTAGAGGCGGAAGCGTGGCCGTTTCCGCGAAGGACTTGCTGGAGCGCATCCGGATGATGCCCGACGGTCCAATTCATTTTGCGTCGCAGGAGGGGAAGACGACGATCAAGGCGGCGGGCAGCGCTCGCCGATACACGCTGCGAGGCATGCCGGGCGATGATTTTCCGCCACTACCGGTGCCCTCGGAAGGGTCGCCTTCGCTTGCGCTCGCCGTGGATGTGTTGAGGGAACTAATCGCGAAGACCCACTTTTCGATCTCGAGCGACGAGACCCGAGCACACCTGAATTCCGCACTGTTCGAGTGGGATGGTGACGTCGTGCGCATGGTGACCACCGACGGCCATCGCTTGTCGAAGATGGAGGTCAAGGTTGCCGGTCGGCAGGCGTCGGCGACGATGCTCATCCCGCTCAAGGCGATTCAGGAGCTTCGTCGCCTTTGCGACGACATGGCATCCGAGGTCAAAGACGGGACGAAAGAGCCCGGCGCAGGACCGCAACTCGAGATCACGCAGAGCGGATCGAATGCGTTCTTTCAGGGCGGCGGTGTCTCGTTTGCGGTGCGCCTCGTCGACGCGCAGTTCCCTCCCTACTCGCAGGTGATTCCCCAGCACAGCGACCGGATCGTGCGCGTGTCGCGCGCGCCCTTCGCAGAGGCGCTCCGCGCTGTCTCGATCGCTGCGAGCGAGCGGACGGGTGGCGTCAAAGTGAGTTTGTCCGGGAAGGGAACCATGCGGATCACAACCGAGTCGCCGGAGAGCGGCGAGGGGTTCGACGAGATCCCGGTCGAGTATGACGGGCCAAGCATGACGATTGGCTTCAACGCGAAGTACTTCTTGGACGTGCTCGGCGCGCTGGACGAAGAGGAGGTCCAGCTCAAGTTCGGAGGAGAGCTGGATCCGGCGGTGGTGAAGCCGGTCGGCGACCGGCTTTTTCTCGCAGTCGTGATGCCGATGCGCATTTGACCGAATGCGCATGCGCTCGCTCGCGGTCGAGTCGCTGAGCGTTCGTGGCTTCCGTAATCTCGCTGCGGTCGACGTGGCGTTTGGCTCTCGCTTCAACGTGGTCTCCGGCGAGAATGGGCAGGGCAAGACCAATTTGCTCGAGGCGGTCTACACGCTCGCCACGTCCCGCAGCTTTCGGACCTCGAAGATCGTGGACTTGGTGCAGTCGGGTGGCCAGAGCGCGAGCTTGCGCGCCCGCGTTGTCGAAGACGGCGAGACGCGCGAACAAAGCGTCGGCGTACGGCCGGGACTCCGGGTTGCTCACATGGACGGGAAGAGGACGGTCTTGCTCGCGGGGTACGCGGTCCGCACTCCGGTAGTCGTCTTCCATCCGGGGTTAGCGGGCCTCTCCGCAGGGTCTGGGGCAGAGCGGCGCAGGCTCCTCGATCGCTTGGCGCTCTATCTATGGCCGGCGTCGCTCGCAGACGCGGAGAGCTACGTAAAGGCAGCGCGGGCGCGACAGCGTGTCCTGGAAGTGCGCGGAGAGCGTGCGTCGGACCTGGACGGGTGGGAGGAGCTCATGGTGCGCCATGGCCTTGCGTTGAGCGATGCCCGGGAGAAGGCCGCAGAACAACTTGGCGAAAGCGCGGTCCAGACGTTCGCCAGAATTGGTCCGGCCGACGCGCTCCAGACACGTTACGAGCGCAGCGCACCGGCAGAGGCGGAAGGCTTCCGGAAGGCACTGGCGACGTCGCGGCCGCGAGATCGCGCGAGGGGCTCGGCTACGATCGGTCCTCACAGGGACGATCTCGGGCTCACCTTGGGGGGAAGGCCGGTGCGTGGGATCGCGTCGCAGGGGCAGCATCGCGCGGTCGTCCTGGCTCTCGTGCTCGCCGAGACGCACGTGATCGCCGAAGCGCGCGGCGTGAGGCCCATCCTTCTCCTCGACGACGTGTCGAGCGAGCTGGATAGGAGCCG
Source organism: Polyangiaceae bacterium (assembly GCA_049578005.1). Lineage (GTDB taxonomy): Bacteria > Myxococcota_A > Polyangia > Polyangiales > Polyangiaceae > Palsa-1150. The sequence continues at coordinate 2,503 of JBAULD010000003.1, read as the reverse complement.
TACGGCAGCGCTCTTGAGGGCGCTCTGTGAGCGGCAGGGTCAAGTGATTTTGACGACGACGCGTCCAGAGCTTTTCGAAACAAACGATTCTTTTGGGGGGGAAGATCGTCGTGATTTTGCGGTCGCGGGGGGGCGGATCGAGGCCGCGTGACGCGCCGGCGTGGACCCGCCTGGCACAATCCCGACGCGTCCGGCAAAAACGTCGCGGGGGCGTCGCAGAGGCACCGCCCGAGAGGTACGTAAGTATTGGAAATGACATGGGAAGAACCGGGTCTTTTGCTTGCGAATACCCGGGTGGGGACGTATACTCCGTGTCCATTCCTGCGGCGCGCGATTCAATCGCAAAAGTCTGACGAGGAATCAAACACGCGTTCTCGCGTCCATCTCTGAAGGAAACGATCTGCCGATGTCGAACGTGATCACACCGCAAACGGCGCCGCCTCCGTCGAACTACGACAGCACGAGCATCACGGTGCTCGAGGGGCTGGAAGCGGTCCGCAAGCGTCCGGGCATGTACATCGGTGACGTGCACGACGGGTCGGGTCTGCATCACCTCGTCTGGGAAGTGGTGGACAATGCCGTCGACGAGCACTTGGGGGGGTTCTGTACGCGCATGGACGTGACGATCCACTTCGATGGATCGCTCACCGTGGAAGACAATGGACGAGGCATCCCGGTCGGCATCATGCCGGAGCGCGGCGTGAGTGCAGCCGAAGTCGTGATGACCGTGCTTCACGCGGGCGGGAAGTTCGATCACGCGAGTTACAAGGTGAGCGCCGGACTCCACGGCGTCGGCGTGAGCGCGGTCAACGCCGTGAGCGAATGGCTCAAGTTGGAGATAAAGAGAGAGGGCCACGTGTACCTCCAGGAGTTTCGACGCGGCGCTCCCGTTGCACCGCTCGCCGTGGTTGGCAACACAGACAAGACCGGGACCAAGATCACCTTCAAGCCGGATGCGACGATTTTCTCCGTGATGGAGTTTCAATACGACGTCCTCGCGAGTCGACTGAGAGAACTGTCGTTCCTGAACGCCGGGTTTTTGATTAGCCTGGTCGACGAACGCGAAGGAAGCGGGCGCAAAGAGAACTTCCAGTACAAGGGGGGCATCAGCGAATTCGTGGAGCATCTCAACAAGGCGAAGGAGCCCGTCCACGACAAGGTCATCTCGATCGTGGCGGAACATCAGATTGAGGGCGCGTCCGTGCCTGTCGGCGTCGAGCTCGCGATGCAATGGAACTCGAGCTATTCGGAACAAATCTTCTGCTACACGAACAACGTCCACAATAGGGACGGCGGTACGCACCTCACGGGTCTGCGCGCGGCGCTAACGAAGGTTTTCAACAGTTACGGCACCGCGCAGAATCTGTTCAAGGAAGTGAAGAATGGCCTTCAGGGCGAAGACATCCGCGAAGGTCTGACGGCGGTCATCAGCATCAAGCACCCCGATCCCAGCTTCGACTCCCAGACGAAGAGCAAGCTCGTTTCCAGCGAAGTAAAGGCGATCGTCGAGACCACCGTGTACGATCGGCTCGGTCGCTTCTTCGAGGAGAACCCGCAGACCGCGCGGAAAATTGTAGAAAAGACGATCCTCGCCGCGAAAGCGCGAGAAGCAGCGCGCAAGGCGCGCGAAGTCGTGCGCAAAGGTCAGCTCGACTACTCCACTCTCTCGGGAAAGCTCGCGGACTGCCAGTCCCGCGACCCCGCCGAAGCAGAGATCTACATCGTCGAGGGCGATAGCGCCGGCGGCTCGGCCAAGCAAGGCCGCGACCGGCGTTTTCAGGCGATTCTTCCGCTCAAGGGAAAGATCCTGAACGTCGAGCGGGCGCGCCTCGACAAGATGCTTTCGAGCGCGGAGATCGGCACGCTCATCGCTGCACTGGGGTGCGGGATCGGCGAGGGGAGTTTCGACGTCGAAAAGGTTCGTTACCACCAGATAGTGCTGATGACCGACGCCGACGTCGACGGCAGCCACATTCGAACGCTCCTTCTCACGTTCTTTTATCGGCAGATGCCCGAGCTCATCGAGCGCGGGTATCTGTACATCGCGCAACCGCCGCTCTATCGCGCGAGGCGCGGCAAGAAGGACGTATACCTGAAGGACCAAGCGGGGCTCGATCGGTTCTTTCTCGAGCTGGGCGTCGAAGGCCTGTCCGTACGCGGCAGCAAGGGGCCCACGCTTTCGGGCGACGTGCTCTTTCGGTTGGCGGAAAGGCTCCGCATGTTCCGGCGCATTCTGGCGAAGATCGATCGTCGCGCGGATGCGAACATTCTCAGCCAAGCACTGCACGCTGCCTCAATCGGCAAGAACGAGCTCCGCGAGCGCAGGAAAGTCGAGGAAGCCGTGCCGCTGATTCGCGCGCGCCTCGAGAGAAAGAAGCCAGACATTCTTCCACTGGAGATCGAGGTCGGTTGGGAAGTGGAGCATGGAGCCGCACGCATCTTGATCACGCCTCGCCTCGGGTCTGCCGCTCGTCCCTTGGTCATCGACTGGAGCCTCGTGGAC
>JBAULD010000002.1:0-2013 GCA_049578005.1 Polyangiaceae bacterium | reverse complement strand
CGTCGCAACCACGGTCGCCTCGGAGCTTTCATAGCGCCCCACGAGCACGGCTTCGCCGTAGGCAGCCGGGTCCTTTTGCCACGGGGTCAGTGACGCATACCGGTGGCGGGCAACGCCCGCTGCGGCGGGATCGACTTTGTCGAGGTAGGCGAGGACGGCGGCGATCGATGTGAACAGGCTGTAGAGGTCGAGTCCGTGGAATCCGACGCGACGGCTTTGGTGGTCGGCGTTGTACGCACGAAGCCAATCGACGAAATCGTGCACTTCTTCGTTGCGCCACATCCACGTCGGGAAGCGCTCGAATGGCACGAATTCGAGCGCCGATCGGCGCGGGCCGCCGAGGACGTAGTCGTCGATCCGCGCGGCATCCGGCCAGTCGGCTTCGACCGCCACGAACTGAAAGCCTCGGTGCGCGATGAGCTCGCGCGTGATGCGTGCGCGCATGCGATAAAACTCGCTCGTCCCGTGCGTCGCTTCGCCGAGAAGGACGAGCTGGGCGTCCCCAATCCGATCGAGCAGGGCTTCTATGTCGGTGGTCTCGATGTCCTGGATCGGTTCGGCCGCTTCGCGCACGAGCGTCGCGAGACCCCCGGCCCCGCGCGATTGCCGGGGCGCACGGAGGATCCGCCCTTTCTCGGGGCCCCAAGCTTCTTCGCCGATGAGCGGGACGAAATGCACGTCTACGAGCGGCTCCTCACGGTACTTGGCGTCACTCTCGCGTGTGATGCGCACGAGTATTTGCGTGTCCTCGGTAGCTCCGATCGGCATGACGAGCCGGCCGCCGACCGCGAGCTGCGCCAAGAGGGCCGGCGGCGCCTTCGGCCCGCCCGCGGCAACGGCGATGGCCTCGTACGGCGCCTGCTCCGGAAGGCCCAACGACCCATCACCATGGACGACGTGCACGTTGGAAAACCCGAGACGTGCCAGGCGACTGCTCGCCGAATCGGCGAGCGCTTCGATCCGCTCGACGGTGTAGACGTCTTTCGCGATACGACCGAGGACGGCGGCCGCGTACCCCGAGCCTGTGCCGATCTCGAGCACCCGTTCGCCGCCGCGCAGGCCGAGCTCTTGGATGGTCAGCGCGACGATGTACGGCTGCGAGATGGTCTGGCCCTGGCCGATGGGCAGGGGCGTGTCCTCGTACGCAAACTCCGAAAGCTCGGCAGGCACGAACGCCTCGCGTGGTACGTGTCGAAACGCGTCCAGGACGAGTGCATCGGTGATGCCCCGCTGGCCGAGGTGAACGTCGACCATGCGAGCACGCGAATCAACGAGATCAGGCATGGCGAAAACCTCCGAAGGGGAGCTCGGCCGGGCATGCGAGATCCGCGCCTTGCGTTTGCCGACTCCCGTCCGGTTTCGCGGCTGGCGCGGAGGCTGCGCGCCCGCGCAATCCGTGCATCGAGCGACTACACTCGAGTGAACCATGAAAACGCTCCACCTCTACGCCGTCGCGGCGCTTCTCGTTGCTTCTCCGGGCTGCGGTTCGTCCTCCCCCGGCTCCACACCGGACGGCTCGGCTGGTGGAAGCGACGGAAGCACCGGCCTCCCGGACAGTTCGCTGCCTGAGACGTCGAGCACCGTCGCGCGGGACTCGTCCGGACCGCCGCCCGCAAACGGGCAGGATTCTTCCGGGTCGGCGCTCCCCACCGGACAAGAGGCGTCGACTCCTGGTTCCACAGGCGGTGCTGTGGATGCGGCCCAAGGTCTGGTCGATTCCGGGTTGGGGGCGGGAGGCGATGCCACGGCAAGCGGGGGTTGCGCGGGTTTGGCGTTGTGTGACGATTTCGAATTGGACACCGTGGGCGGTCCGCCGAGTGCCAGCCTCTGGACACTCGTCGGTCTGGCCGGATGCAGCGGAACGGGAAATCCGTCTGCCCCGGTGATGTACCCGATTACGATCGATGGCTCGCAGCACCATGGCGGCACGAAGTCCGCGAAGGTCGTCGGCGGGGACTCGTGCGGCCCGTTCATGGTGAATACGAGCGCCTTTGCGGCCCTCGCAGGGGGTGA
>JBAULD010000001.1:0-4434 GCA_049578005.1 Polyangiaceae bacterium | reverse complement strand
CGTCCACGTCCACGTCCACGTCCACGTCCACGTCCACGTCCACGTCCACGTCCACGTCCACGTCCACGTCCACGTCCACGTCCACGTCCACGTCCACGTCCACGTCCACGTCGCCGTGCGTCTGCGTCGATTGACGTGACGCGGGACTCCTGCCCATGACCATCAAGCCCACGCCGTACTGGGACTACATCCGTGTGGAAGCCCTTCTATCGCTTCAGGCGGGCTCCGCGGAAAGCGAGGCCGAGCTCTCCAACGACGAGGTACTTTTCATCGTCGTCCACCAAATCGACGAGCTGTGGTTCAAGCTCGTTCTCCGCGAAATGATCGCGGTCCGAAACTTGTTCGCCCGCGACCACGTGCCCGAACAAGCGCTCGCGGCGGCCGTTCGCGGTGTCCGGCGCATGGAGGCCATCGTGCGCCAGCTTGCCGACCACTTCGAGCTGATGGAGACGATGACAACGCGGGACTACCTAGACTTTCGCGACAAGCTCTCCGCCGCGAGCGGATTTCAGTCGGCCCAGATGCGCGAGATCGAGATCCTCATGGGTCTCTCGGAGACCGAGAGAGTGCCCCTCGGCCACCAGGGATCGTATCTGACGGCACTCCGGGAACACAACGGAGAGGAATCGACTGCGCTTCGGAGCGTCCGCGCTCGCCTGCTCGACAAGCCCTCGCTCCGCGACGCGGCTCTCGACTGGATCCACCGAACCCCGATTCAAGGCTCTACCCCGGCTCACCCGGACGACGCGGTCCGCGTGCGAGCGTTCATCGAGGACTACCTCGCAAAGCATGCGAGCGCCGTCGCGCGCGGCCTCGCGTTCGCGCGCGGCCAGTCACTCCCGGAATCGGACATGCGGCGGCTCGAGGAGCGAGCGCGGCGCGAGACGACCTATGCCCGCTCTTATTTGTTCGCGGAGGACGCGGCGGAGGACGCTCGCGGGCGCGCCTCGCGCACCCGCGCTGCACTCGTGTTCATCGAGTCGTACCGCGAGCTGCCCCTGCTCGCATGGCCCCGCGAAGTGCTCGACGGACTGACGTCCTTCGAGCAGGCATTCGTCATTTTCCGGCAGAGGCACGCGCGGATGGTCGAGCGAATGATTGGGAGACGGACGGGCACCGGAGGTTCCGCCGGGGTGGACTACCTCGACTCGACCGCACTTAAGTACCGCGTGTTCCACGAGCTATGGGCGGTCCGCACCATCCTCGTCGGCGCACAAGACCTCCCAGCGCTCGAGCACCCCGAGTTCTACGGATTCGCGGGCGGAAGGTGACGACCCGAGCGACTTTCGGTCGAGGCGGGCGCTCCCGATGGGTGTGACTTTTCGCACCCGCTGCGACTGAAGTGAAGCTCAGCCTGGCATTTGTGCACGGCCGCGATTCGTCTGCACGCTAAGGTGGACTGTACCGCGGAGAGCGAGCGGCGTGGCGCGATGCCCCGCGTGCGCCTGCGTCACGCTCTACGGCGGACCTCCACAGATGAGCCGACCCCGCCTTCGCCCTGCCGTCCTCGCATCCTCCGTCGCGCGTCTTCTCGGGTGCGCGACCGTCGCGCTGGTCGCGCTGACGGCCACTTCGTCCTCGGGGCGCCCGCCCGCGGTCGCTCGGTTCGATGCCCTCCCGCGAGCGAGCGAGCGGCTCGCGCAGCCGATCTGGCTGCAGCAATGCGGGATGCAGGTCGTCGAGTGGCGCTCGACGAGCGCACTCGGCGCGGAGACGAAGCCGAGCAGCGAGGCGCTCGCGGTCCTCGAGGACACGTGTCGGGAAGCATTCGGGCGCTATGGCGATTTTCTCCGGGCGAAGAACCTCCCGCGCGCTCACACGCGGCCGGATGTGCTCCCGCAAATCTCCTTGCTCCCTGGAAACACGCTGCTCGACGGCAAGTCCCCGCGGGCGCTCAACGACCTGCCTACGCGGTTCGAGGCCGTCGCACCGGGCTGCTGCTACTGGGGGCTCTACGTCGATTCGCTCAATCACCTCTTTCTGCGAAACGACCCGCTGCTGGAAGACGAGAGCGGAAAGCTCGTCGAAAATCCGCGTTTCGTTCGGACCCTCACGCACGAGATCGGGCACGTGCTGAGCGCGCGTCTGGGGGTCTGGGACGTCATCGGCTACGACCGGCAGCGCGACGAAGATCTGGCGGAGGAGTTCGTCGCGTTCATGGGGATGCACTTTCCAGCCGAGAGCTCCGCAGAGGACTTGGCGTTTCACCGGGCGCGCCCCGGCTCGAGAGGTGCGCCGACTCGGATGCAAGAGGCGCGCGCGGCGGCAGGCGCCGGGCACGAGACCCCCCCGGCAAGCGCCTCGGCGAATACCAGCCCGCAACGCTAGCGCTTCCCCTTCACCCGCCCGCGGCGCGCGGTAGGCTCTGTGGCGTGCGGGCCCTCGCCATTGCGACTCTCACTCTGATCGCGCTCGGCGCGTGCGCTTCGCACGACGCGAACGCGCCGGCGCCGCTCACGCCAACAGCGGCGCCGCTGTCGCCGACGGCAGCACCGTCGATCGCGCTCGCCCCCGGCTCCTCCGAGGACCTCGTCTCCGTCCGGGCTCGGGCCGAAGCCTGGCGCGCGGCGCATCGAATCATCGACCTGCACACGCACGTGGACGCGACGCCCGAACGCCTCGCTCAGGCGGTGCGCGTCATGGACGCCGTGGGAATCGGCGTCGCCGTGAACTTGAGCGGCGGCACCGTGACGCACGCCGGGTCGCAGGAATCGGAGTTCGAGCGGACCAAGCGGCTCGCCGACGAGCATTTTCACGGGCGTTTCCTCGAATACATGAATCTCGACTACACGGATTGGGATCAACCCGACTTCGCGCAGCGCGCCGTGGCCCAGGTCGAGGAAGGCGCGCGCGAAGGCGCCGCGGGATTCAAAGAGTTCAAGCGATTGGGCCTCTTCCTACGGGATCGCAACGGGCAGCTCCTCAAGATCGACGACCCCAAGCTCGACCCAATGTGGCGGCGGCTGGGAGAGCTCGGCCTGCCGGTCTCGATCCACGTGGCGGACCCCAAGGCGTTTTGGGGTCCGTACGACGCGTCGAACGAGCGATGGCGAGAGCTCGCGGACCACCCGCGCTGGTGGTTCGGCGATTCGAGGAAGTATCCGAAGCGAGAGGAACTCTTGGCTGCGCTCGAGCGCGTGGTCGCGCGCCATCCGGAGACGAAGTTCGTGTGCGTACACTTCGCAAACAACGCCGAGGACCTCGAGTGGGTAGCGGCGCAGCTCGAGGCGCACCCGAATATGATGGCGGACGTCGCCGCCCGCGTACCGGAGATCGGGCGGCACGACCCGGACAAGGTGCGCGCCCTCTTCGTCCAATACGCCGACCGAATCGTGTTCGGGACGGACTTCCAAGTCTACGACCAGATGACGCTCGGTTCGGGGGGGAGCGGGCCCCCGCCGACGGAGGACGACGCGATCGAGTTTTTTCGGAAGCATTGGCGCTTCTTCGAGACCGCCGACAAGAGCTTCGCGCACATGACGCCCATCCAGGGCGATTGGACCATCAGCGCGATTCACTTGCCTTCGGCCGTCCTCGCGAAGATTTACTTCGAGAACGCAGAGAAGCTGCTGGCGGCGCCGCTCGGGAAATTGCCTCGATAGCCCGTCTAAACGGACCAACGATGTTCGACGACCTGTACGTCCTGCGCGATCGAGCACGAGCGGCGGCGGTACGAGGTGACCTCGACGGCGCCATCGCGGCGCTCTGGGCCGCCGCGAAGCAGACGCACGTCGCCGAGAACGACTACTCCGCGGGACTGCGACTCCTCGAAGACGCGCTCGCCCGGCGCGGAGACAAGCGGGGGGCCTTCAACGTCATCGCCTATCTCGGCTCGGTGGATTCGGCCGCTTACAGGCGCGCCGAATCCCTCTTGCCGGATGTTCCCCACGTGGACCGCGCGCCACTGCTTGCCGCGCAGGGGCGCATGGCCGAAGCGGCGCGCGAGATGGAGAGCGCCGGGCAGATCGCAGCGGCCGCGATCTACCGGGAGAAGGCCCGGGATTGGGGCGCTGCTCGAGCGCTGTGGGCCCGGCTCGTCCACGTCGCCGAGCGGGAAGGCGATGTGTACGTGACGGCGCTCGTCCGATTCAACCTGGCTCGCTGCGCCAGGCAATGCGGGGACGGGCCCCAGGCGCGCGGAGCGATCGTGGCGAGCGTGCGGCTCCTCGAAGAGGCGGCGGACCACTTCGAGGCCGTCGGGCGCCGGGAGCGGGCGTTCGATTGCTTTCAAGTGCTCGTACAGATCGGGCGCGAGAGCGGAGCGTTCGAAGACGTGCTCGAAGGTTTTCTGAATTCGATTCGAATTCTTCGCGAGGACCACCTCAAGTACGATTTCGCGCTCGAGCTTTTCGACGAGGCGATCGCGGCGGCCAGCGACTGCGGCGAGACGCGCGCGGCGGCGACGCTGGCGCGCCAAGCCGCGCAGTACGCGCG